>DATKEE010000434.1:0-5255 GCA_035544555.1 Candidatus Methylomirabilota bacterium | reverse complement strand
GCGTTTGAAATCAAAGGGATCATACGCCGGCGGCAGCTCATCGACCCGCGCGCGCCGGTTCGTCAACGCCGGAATCTGCTCCAGCAAATCCTTGCACACCTCGATCTCGCGCGGCGAATCCTCCGTCAGCGAAACGCGAATCGTGTCCCCCAACCCGTCGCACAACAACGATCCGATGCCGATCGCGCTCTTGATCCGGCCATCCTCGCCCTCGCCCGCCTCGGTCACGCCCAGGTGGACCGGATAATTCCAGTCCGGCCCCAGCTCATCCAGGCGCGCCACCAGCAGGCGATAGCATTCGATCATCACCTTCGGATTGCTCGACTTCATCGAGAACTTGAAGTTGTGAAAATCGTGGCTCCTCGCGATTCGGGCGAACTCGAGCGCGCTCTCCACCATCCCCAGCGGCGTGTCGCCATACCGGTTCATGATCCGGTCGCTCAGCGATCCATGATTGGTCCCGATCCGCAACGCCCGCTTCAACTCGATGCACCGCTTCACCAATGGCGTGAACTGCTCGTCAATCCGCTCCAGCTCCGACTCGTATTCATCGTCGGTGTATTCCCGGACCGCGAACTTTTTCCGGTCCGCGTAATTTCCCGGGTTGACCCGGACCATCTCCACCCATTGGACGGCCTCCATCGCCGCCTCGGGCTTGAAATGTATGTCCGCCACAATCGGCACCGAACACCCGCGTCCGCGCAATTCCGCGACAATGTTCCTCAGGTTCGCCGCGTCCTTCACCGTGGGCGCCGTGATCCGCACAATCTGGCAGCCCACCTCGGTCAGTTCCAACGTCTGCCGCACGCACTCCGCCGTGTCCATCGTGTCGCAGGTCAGCATCGACTGCATCACCACGGGGCGGTCCCCGCCGATGATCACCCCGCCGTTCGCGGGATCGCCAACCACGACCTCGCGCGTCCGCCGCCGATCATGAAAATAGGGGGAATGACAATAACGCATGCTAATCTGCATTGCCGGGCGGGCCGGTATCCTGGCCCGGGGCAAACTTCCACTCGACTTCCTGTGCTGCGCCCCGTGGTTTCAAGTCTTGAACGTCATAGAATGTGACATAGAGAATGTAACCGATCAGCAGAACTGCGCATCCGGTCTGTATCCAATTGAGCAACGTAACGTTCATCGGCTTTCGTCGCATTGCTTCAATCAGAGCCAGAACAATGTGTCCCCCATCCAGCACCGGGATTGGCAGAAGATTTAGAATCGCGAGGTTCACATTGAGAACCACGCTGAACCAGATCGCCAGCCGCCACCCCTGGTCACTCTCGAACAGTAAATAATAAATCCGCAGTATCCCCACAGGTCCGGAAAGGTGCTGGGCACTGATGTCTGACTTGGGCGAGATGATCGCGCCGATAGTGCTGACCATGGTGTCCACAGCACCGATCACCTGTTCCCCAGGCCCCGGATAGACAAGGTCCAGCTTGCCCACACTGTCCCAAACCACCCCCAGCCGCGGCACTTGGTCCCCTTCCACTGGTATCTCGGGCGTCACCGTGACATCAACCGACTCCTTTTGGCGTTGAACCGTCAGAGCCAGCGGCGTGGTGCCAGCGGCCTCGACCGCCTTGCTGATTTCGGCCGTGTGAAACACCTTCTTCCCGTTGACTGCAACGATGAAATCGTTCGCTTTGAGTCCCGCTTCCTCTGCAGGGCTGTCAGGAGCCACCCGCGCAATCATCGGTGTAAACGCCGGTTCGACGCCGATGTAACGCAGGCCTTTCCGCTGATAGACGGCCGTCTTGGGCTTCTCCGGCTTTGGATGGAACGTAAGAACCTCCTCACCGCGTTTCACGGTGATAGCCACCGTTTCGCCCTCGCTGCGGATGATCCGCCACATGACGCTGTCGGCAGCCACCCCCGAAAAACGCTGCACTGCTTCACCATCAACCGAAAGGATTTCATCACCCGGAAGCAGTCCGACTTCGTCCGCCGGCGAGTCCGCCAGCACATACCCAATGACCGTCGAAGTCTCCCGTTCACTCACTGGCCGGCCAATCCCCCAGACCACAAGCGCGAACAGAAACGCGAGCCCGAAGCTGAACAACGGCCCCGCAAAGGCAACGATGATCTTGTCCAGCGCCGAGATTGGAGGAAGTGGTTCCTCGTCCTCTCGTTTGCCTTCGATCGCCTCCATCGGAGCCATCTGGGGCAGGGCTACATATCCACCCGCAGGGATGGAGCCCAGGCAGAAAGACACCCCGTTGATCTTCTTTTCCCAGATTGGTTTCCCGAACCAGATCGCGAATCGCTCGACCTTCAAGCCACGCCACTTTGCCGCCAAATAATGTCCAAGTTCGTGAACGAGGATGAGGAAGTTAAAGAGGATGACGACTTCCAGTAAAATGAAACAAAACTTAAGGATATCCATATATGAAACGCTCATGCCATGGTGGCGCCGGTCGAATATACCGGTTGACCGGTGCGTGGCAACTTTCTTAAGAAATTGCCCGATTCCCCTTCAATCTGCACTTCCTCCACCTCTGAAGTCTCCGGCTCTTTCCGTTTCCCGTCGCCCTTCACCCCTTCTCCGCCGCCTTCCGCGCCCAGGCGTCCGCCTCCAAGACCTGCTCCAGATCCGGATGCGCCACCACCCGATGCCGGCTCATCACCCCGGCCACCAGCTCCGTGATCCGCAAAAAACCAATCCTCCCCTTCACAAACGCCTCCACTGCCACCTCGTTCGCCGCGTTCAACACCGCCGGCAGCGTCCCCCCCTCATTCCCCGCCCGACGCGCCAGTTCCAGCGACGGAAACCGCTCCGTGTCCGGCTCCTCAAAGGTCAGGCTCCCCAGCTTTGCCAGGCTCGTCCGCACCCGGTCGCTCGGCAGCCGCTCCGGGTACGTCAGCGCATACTGGATCGGCAGGCACATGTCCGGCGTCGAGAGCTGCGCCAGAATCGATCCGTCGCAAAACTCCACCATCGAATGCACCACGCTCTGCGGATGCACCACCACCCGCACCTGGTCCATCCTGATGTCGAACAACCATCGCGCCTCGATCATCTCCAGCCCCTTGTTGAACAGCGTCGCCGAATCAATCGTGATCTTCGTCCCCATCACCCACGACGGATGTTTCAACGCCCGCTCCACCGTGATCGTCCCAAACTCCGCCTTCGGAGTTTCCCGGAACGGCCCGCCCGACGCCGTCAGCCACAGGCTCCGCACCGAATTCGCCGGCTTTCCGTCCAGACACTGAAAAATCGCCGAGTGCTCGCTGTCCACCGCCAGCACCCTCACCCCGTGACGGCGCGCCTCGTTCATCACGATCTCCCCGGCCATAACCAGGATTTCCTTCGACGCCACCGCGATGTCCTTCCCCGCGCGGATCGCCGCCAGCGCCGGACGCAATCCAGTCGTCCCCACGATCGCGATCAACACAATGTCCGCCTCCGGCAGCGTCGCCAGTTCGATCAACCCCTCGCACCCGCTCAATACCCGGGTCCCGTTGTTCAGCGATGCATCGAGTTCCCGCGCCTTCGCCGGATCGGTCAACGACACCGCCAGCGGCCGGTGTTTCAGCGCCTGGGTCCTCAGCAATTCCAGATTGTTGCCCGCCGCCAGCCCCACCAGCCGGATGCGATCCGGCAGGTCGTCCGCCACCTTGATCGTGCTGGTGCCGATCGAACCCGTGCTGCCCAGTAAAACAACGTTCTTCATTCAGATTTCTCCCGCAAGACAAAGCCGGACCAACGACCAAACTCTCAAACCAACCCCCAAACCGTCTTCAGGCCCATCCGCGCCCATCCGCGGTCTCTCCCACTCATCCGCGTTCATCCGCGGTTCCTCCTCCATCCGCGGTCCCTCTCAGCTCAGCACAAAGCGCAAATATAGATACATGAGCGGCGCGTTAAACAGCAAACTGTCCAGCAGATCCAGGATTCCCCCGATCCCTGGAAACAAATTTCCGGAATCCTTCACCCCCGCCTCGCGCTTGAACACCGATTCGATCAAATCCCCCACCACCGCGCCCACGCTGAGTATCGCCCCCAGAATCACCGCGTGCGTCATCGTCATGCCCGCCAGTTGGCCGCCCGCAAAATGCGCGAACACCACACTCCCCCCCACCGACACCGCGATCGCCCCTCCGAATCCCTCCCACGTCTTGCCCGGACTGATCCGCGGAATCATCTTGTGCCGGCCGATCAGCGATCCCACGCAATACGCCCCGATGTCGCTCAACTTCGTCACGACCACGAAATACAACAGGTAGAACTTCCCCTCCACACCCGGATAGAAGTTGATCTTTTGAATGAAATTCAACAGCCATGGCACGTACATCAGCCCGAACAGCGTTGTCGAAATCGCCAGGATGCCGGCCGTGTTGCTCTTTGAGAAGAACTGACGCAGGCACAATCCCAGGACGAACAGGATGAGGAGACTGATCTCGAAATCATTCACCGCCCCGGGGGACGGCTCCAGGAATTCGCCCGACAACCAGACAAACGTGCTCACCATCAGCAGCAGACCGCCGAAAATCCCCCAGCCCTTGAAGCACACCAGTCCGCGTCGCTCGACCAGTCCGTAGAACTCGAACAACCCGCTCCCCGCCAGCACGACCATGATCACCACGAACACTCCGTCCGAAACGAGATTATTCCCGGAGAACAACGAAGCCAGCACCACCGTCCACAACACCGTGAAACTGAACAACCGCCGGAAAAACGTCCTCAGCCTGGAAGGCGCCGTGACGACTGGATCAGGTTGCGGCATGGCCGACGAAAATAAGCGCCCGGTCAAACCTGTCTAGCCCGGAATCCACCGCCCAAAGGGGTCAGTCCCGGCTATTGTTGAATTCTCCTGTTATCCTGCATGTTACACCGACCCACTCATCATTCGTCCGGCGCCACGACCTTCCCAGGCGCCAGGTTCACTCCGCACGTCGCCACCTCCCCGCATGTCACCGGTGGAGATGGGCGCCAGCCCTCCTACCGCTTTTGAATGCCGTACGGGTGTTGGCGCCCAAAGGGGTCAATAGTATCGTGCTTTTTTTTGGTTCGGGATCTCCCACGGGATAGGAGGGTGAAACTGCGGGAAGAGGATGTGATTCACGGCAGACGGCGGATATGGCCGGGGGGTGTCGGCGATGTCGCAAGGCGATTACCCGCTTTGCGCCCCACAATGCGCCCGGGTGTGATTAGAACCGGGTGACGAGTGAACGCCTTTCGAAGAATGGATCGGGAGGCGCGATTCGGGCGCCGTGCCCCGGAACGGGAAGTCAGAGCGTCGTTACCTCCG
>DATKEE010000433.1:0-5742 GCA_035544555.1 Candidatus Methylomirabilota bacterium | reverse complement strand
GCCACGACCAGATCATCGGCCAGGCCGCGCTTGAGTCCCAGGCCGGGCACGCCGAAGGCGCCGTACTGATAAATGCCGCGGGCGTCGGTGAGGTTGTAGCACGACTCGGAGATGCCCCACGGCACGCCGCGCTGGTGTCCGTATTCGATCTGGCGGGCGACGACAGCGCGGCAGGTCTCGTCGAGCAGGGTGTGCTCATAGGTCGGCATCACCAGCAGCGGCATGAGGTACTCGAACATCGAGCCGCTCCACGACAGCAGCGCCATGGCGCCCTCGTGAGTGGTCAACTGCCGGCCCAGGGCGAACCAGTGATCCTGCGGCAACTGGTCGTGGGCGACCAGAATGAAACTGGCCAGCCGCGCCTCCGAGGCCAGCAGATCGTAATACGACGGATCACGGCGGCGGTCGGTGACGTTGTATCCGATCGACAGCAGATCACAGGCGGGATCGTAGAGGAAGGTGAAGTCCATGATCGCCTGCTCGGCGCAACGCTGGGCGAGCTGGTCGATTTGACGGATGCGCGCGGCGGCGCGGTCCCCCCCCACTTCCGCGCCCGCCAGTTCCTGCAAGGTCGGCACGTGATCGAACGGCGGCGCCTCGTGCACGAGGAATTGCACATCGTCCCGGATGTCATGGCATTGCCGGACGAAGGCGCGTGTCCACCCTTGTTGTTCCGCGTCGCCGTTCACGGGCAGCGCGGCGGCGTCCCGGCCGAGTTCCTGAATCCATGCCAGGGCGGACGGGAGATCGGGCGGCGGAGGGGTTTGCAGCTTTGCGCGGAGACGGTCCACCCCGGGAGAGGACAACATTTCCAGGACATCAGCCAGTCCCTCGGAAACGCGCGGCGAGAGAACCGGCTGGCTTTTCAATTCCAGCAGGCCGGCGCGCAGGGTGTGCAGCGCCCCGGCGAGGTTGCCGCTATCGACGCTGGACACGTAGAGCGGGTGCAGAGCCTTGAGGGTGCGCGTGTCGTACCAGTTGTAGAAGTGCCCCCGGTAGCGCTCCAGTTTCTCCATCGTGGTGACGGTCTTGTCCGTGCGTTCGAGCAAATGGCCTGCGGAGAGGTAGCCGAAGTCGCCCGCGGCCAGATTGGCAAGCAAGGCCATGCCCATGTTGGTCGGTGAAGTGCGCGTGGCCGTCATCGGGGCCGGGATTTCCTGGAAATTATCGGGCGGAAGCCAATTCTCGTCCGCATTGACGAGCACTTCGAAGTAGCCCCAGGTCCGGCGGGCCAGACCGCGTAGAAACGCGTGTTGCGAGTCGGACAATCCCGGCTGTGGCGGCGCGAGCGGCCGGCTGATCCACCAGGCGACGAGGGGCGACGCCATCCACAGCAGCAGCAGCGGCCCGCTGACCGCCAGTTCGAGGGGATGAACGAGCGCGAGCCAGATGATTCCGGCCGCGGCGAACAACGGTGCGGCCCACATTTCCCGCAGGAAGTCCGCCGGGGTGACGAGGCCGTTGCGTCGCGCGTAATCCGGTGTGTGCCAGAGCAGCAGTCCGCGCCGTGTGAAGAGCATGCGTCCGCCGGAAACAAGAATCGCATCCAGATGGACGACGGCGAGATACGGCAGGGTGCAAAGCATGAGACCGGGCTCCGCCCACTGGCGGCCAAGCGATCTGAGAACGCTGTTCAGATGGATCGACAGGGGCCGTTCCCGGGGTTTGCGAACCAGTTCCACCAGTGTCGCGAACAGCACGGGCGCCCCGGCCAACAGCAGTATGAACAACATCCAGAAGCCCGCCGGTTTCGGCGCGATCATCCAGCCGCCAAGCAACAGCAGCAGGAGAGCGGGCGGCACGAGGCTGCGGCGCAGGTTGTCGAAGATTTTCCACCACCCGAGCGCGGTCAGATTGCCTTGCCGGCGCGGGCCGGCGGGTCTGAGCGCGCGCGGCAGAAGCCAGCTTGCGATCTGCCAGTCGCCCCGGATCCAGCGATGGCGGCGGCTCATTTCGGCGGCGAAACTGGCGGGATGGTCCTCATGCAACTCGACGTCCGTGACCAGCGCCGAGCGGGCATAACCGCTTTCCACCAGATCGTGACTCAGGATGAGATTCTCCGGAAAGCGCCCGGCCGTGGCCTGCCGGAACGCGTCCACGTCGTAGATGCCCTTGCCGACATAGGATCCCTCGCCGAACAGATCCTGATACACGTCGGACACCTCACGCGTGTAGGGATCGATCCCCGCTTCGCCGGCACTGAGCCTGGCGAATCGGGAGCGATTGGCGGCGAGGAGGGTGATGGACGTGCGCGGCTGCAAAATGGCATAGCCCTCGACCACGCGGCCCGCCACCGGATCGAATCGAGGCCGGTTGAGCGGATGCGCCATCGTTCCAATCAGTTTGCGGGCGGCATCACGGGGCAGCCCGGTGTCGGTGTCCAGGGTGATGACGTATTGGATGGCGGGAAGAATCTCCGGATCACCGGAGATCTCCGCGAACGGATCGCGCGGACCGCCGCGCAGCAGCTCGTTGAATTGCTCGAGCTTGCCACGTTTGCGTTCGTAGCCCATCCAGAGTCGTTCGTGGGGATTCCACACACGCGGGCGATGGAACAGATGAAAGAGGGTCGGCCCGCCGGGACTGTACCGCGCGTTCAAGGATTCGACGCCTTCGCGGGCCAGGCGCAACAGTTCCGCATCGCCGGGTTGTGTCCTTTCGGGCGCGTCGCAAAAGTCGGTGAGCAGGGCGAAGAGCAGATTGGGATCGCGGTTTCCCAGGTAGCGGAGTTCGATGCCTTCCACGAGGTCGGTGACTGCCCGCGGACTGGTCAGGAGCGTGGGGATGACCACCATGGTGCGGGCGTGTGCCGGGATCCCTTCCGAAAAGTCCAGGCGTGGAAGCGGGCGCGGGCCGATGAAGAGGGCCGCCAGAAGGTTCACCAGCGCGACGGCCATTTGCGAGGAGGCGATGATGCCGGGGATCAGCAACAGCCAGAGCCGCCAGTCCTGCCAGCCCATGGGAAGGACGGCCTCCAGTACGAGGCTGGACGCGGCCGCCGTGATCGCCAGCAGGGAACCGACATAACACAAGACCGGGATCCGGCGCGCCGTCCGCGCAAGAAATCGCCGGAGCGGCCGGCGGACGCCGACCACGCGCTCCAGCCGCGGCCGGCCTTTGTCGATGAGATGGAACCCCACATGGGCGGCTCGTGCGGCCGGGCCGTCGCGCTCGGCGGCTTCCGTGGCGAGCCGGATCGCGGCGCCGGCCACCGCATCCTCATCGACCCCGGACTGTCGCGACATGGCTTCCACACGGTGGCGATAGAGATCGCGTGTGACGAAATCCATGTCGCCATACACGCCGGCGGGATCGGAAAGCAGCGTCTGCTCGACGACGCTCATGGTTTCGACGAACTTTCGCCAGTCCATCGCGCTCAGGAAGCGGAGGGTGCCGATGCTGTTGCCGATGGAGACCTGGTCGGCCGCCTGGGTCTGGTTGTCCGCGCGCTGCAATTGCTCGCGGGACAGTCCCTGTTCGGCGAGATGATGCTGGACCCAGCTCTGGACGGTGGCGAGCGAGGGGTTCCGCCCCTGCAGCCGGCCGCAGAACTCCTCCACGAACTGGTTGCTGAACGGCGGATCGGACCGGGCCATCTCCGCCAACAGGTGAAGGACCGTCGCGGGCTCATCCTCCACCGCCGCCAACAGGCGGCCGGCCCACTCGAAGGCCAGGTTTCGATCCCGCCGCCGCCGGGCGATGTGCGCCGACACCCGCCGGAGGTTTTCGATGAGCCCCAGGCGCAGCATGATGGGCACGGCCCACAATTCGCCGAGCGTGAGTGGAGTGACCGTCTGATAGGCGGCGACAAAGCGGCTGATGTTCTCCTCGTCCACGCGCCCGTCCACATGGGAGATCAACTCCAGGGCGATGTCATAAACTCGCGGAAATCCCGCCGCCGCGCCCGTCCGCAGGCGTGGCAGCTCGCGGCTGTAGGTGCCTGGCAAATGCTGCCGCGTCAGCCGGATTTGCTGCTCGATCAGATGGAAGTTATCCAGCAGCCATTCGCCGGCCGGGGTGACGTGCCGGCCTTCGGCCTCCGCTTCGGTCACCAGATCGCAGGCTTGAAGCAGAACCTGTTCATTGTCCGCCAACCGCAACAACAACCGGTTTGGACCTCGTTGCGGGTCGATCTGATGGTGTGCCGCCAGCGCGACGGCATGACGTTGCAACTGTTCGCCGCTGAACAACTCGGCTCGCAAGGCCGGTTCGTTCGTCCACAGTGGCTTCCGCCCGGCCATCCGCGGTTTCCATCGGGATTGCAACATTCAGGCTCAAGAGTGAGCGGTCCGCTCCCGCCGTCTTGGAAGAGTTCGCAGGTGACGATAACCGACCAGCTTGCCCCGTTGTTCATCCCAGAGCCGGTAGCCGAGTGACTTGAAGCTGGAGAAGAAGCCCACGGGTTTCACCGTCTGGAACAACGGATTCGCCTTGTGGCACCTCTCGAGATTGTAATTGGGAATCCGCGGACTCAGGTGGTGGATGTGATGAAACCCGATGTTGCCGGAGAACCATTGGAGCACACGGGGGAGTTTGTAGAACGAACTGCCCCGCAATGCCGCCGCCTCGTAATCCCAATCTTCGCGCCGCTCCCAATAGACCCCCTCGAATTGATGCTGGACATAGAACAGCCACACCCCTGCGGAGCCGGCCACCATGAGAACCGTCAGTTGAAGCAGCAGATACTCCTTCAGTCCGAAAATCGAGGCCATCGCCACGCCGACAGCCAGAATGGCCAGGTTCATCCAGTAAACCGAAAGACGCTCCCGCCGGCTTGCCCTGGCCTTGGGAAACCGGTGATTGACGGCGAACAGGTAAAACGGGGCCAGCACGAAGAGCACGAATGGATTGCGCGCCAGCCGGTAGGCAAATCGTCTCCAACGGGACGACTCCAGATATTCCTGGACCGTCATGGTCCACATGTCGCCGATCCCCCGCCGGTCCAGATCACCCGATGTCGCGTGATGCAGGGAATGCTCCCAGCGCCAGTGATGGTAGGGCGTGAAGGTGAGGATGCCGCACAGGAAACCCCAGGTGTCATTGGCCGCACGGGACTTGAAAAACGAGCCATGGCCGCAGTCGTGGAAAATGATGAACACGCGTACGAGGAGCGCGCCGGCGAGGATCGCCAGCGGCACGGCGATCCACCAGGAGACGGCCAGGGAGAGGTACATCAACCACCAGAGAAGCGCGTAGGGGACGAGGGTGTTGACGATCTGCCAGAGGGCTCTTGGCGCCGAGGGCTTCTGGTAAGCAGCCACGATCCTCCTCCAGTCAGCCGTGTCCGGCCGGGAATTGCTTGGGGATGATTCTTTGCTCTCATTCATAAGGGCTTGGGCCTGTGGCGGGATCGAACCGGGCACTCCTTCCCGCCTCGCCGCGTGGGATCCAGAATTGCGCCGATGGGGCCTGCTTGCCAATAACTTATTTCACGCGACCGTCCGCGCCAAAACGAGATGTCTCGTCTCAAGGATGCTGCGCGCCAGCATCTCCATTTCCATGAACGCGAAACTGGAAATACGACGCGCGTGAACCTCGCCGGCCTGGATGGCGCGGCGAGAGACAGAGAAAACCGCGCAGGAAGAGGAATCGCAGCTTCATGGCCTCTTTACGATGCCCGGCAGGATCCGGACAGCCGGATCGCCCCGTGGAAACCCCGGGCGTGTTCTCCTGCCAGCCGGCTCAAGTTTGTT
Source organism: Candidatus Methylomirabilota bacterium (assembly GCA_035544555.1). Taxonomy (GTDB): domain Bacteria; phylum Verrucomicrobiota; class Verrucomicrobiia; order Limisphaerales; family DATKEE01; genus DATKEE01. The sequence goes on along the minus strand of DATKEE010000433.1, from coordinate 49 downwards.
TCGAACCGCGTATCGAGGAGAACAGACCGGCGGCGGCGGCCACAATGCC
>DATKEE010000432.1:0-2172 GCA_035544555.1 Candidatus Methylomirabilota bacterium | reverse complement strand
GGCTCACAGAGCCGCGGTCCTCAAAATGAGAATAGGCGTCCGCGGCGAGCCGGAGGTTGACAAAGGGTGTCCGGCTCACCCATCTTAGCCCCCGCTTTTTTTGGGTGCCTCGGTAGCTCAGTTGGTAGAGCAGTTGACTCTTAATCAATTGGTCCCAGGTTCGAGCCCTGGCCGGGGCACCACTTTAATCCAAGGCTTTAATCCAAGGATACGAACCGGGGAATCACCGCCGCGTTGAGCCTCATACCCGTGTGGTATGGATTCGGCGGTTGGCGTTCCTGCGAATGAAGCGAAAACAAGTTGCGGTCATAGTGGGCACGCGCCCGGAGGCGATCAAGATGGCGCCGGTGATCCGTCAACTGTCGGCGTCCCGCGCCCTTGCTCCCCTGGTGGTATCGACCTCGCAACATCGGCAACTGGTCGGGCAGGTTTTCCGTCAGTTCGGGGTGAGGATCGATCACGATTTGCGGACAATGCGTGCCGGTCAGACGTTGTGGGATTTGTCCGGGCGGCTGGTGACGCGACTGGGCCGGTTCCTGGCGAGAGAACGGGCGGCGGCGGTGTTGGTTCAGGGAGACACTTCGAGCGCGTTGTTCGGGGCGTTGGCGGGGTTTTATCATCGGATTCCGGTGGGGCATGTCGAAGCGGGGTTGCGGACGGGGGATCGATACGCGCCGTTTCCCGAGGAGATGAACCGCACGCTCATTGGTTCACTGGCGGTGTGGCATTTCGCGCCGACCGCGACGGCGGTGAAGAGTCTGCTGCGGGAAGGGGTGAGGCGTGGGGCGATCCATTTGACGGGCAACACGGTGGTGGATGCGTTGCGGTGGATGGCGCCACGATGCGACGACCGGGAAGTGACGGCACTGATGGGGGCGGAGTGGAAGGACAGGCGGCTGGTGTTGGTGACGTGTCATCGGCGGGAGAGTTTCGGCGAACCGATGAAGCGCGTGGCGCGGGCCCTGGTGAAGCTGGCGCGGGAGGAGGCGGACATCCGGGTTCTGTTTCCGATTCATCCGAATCCGGAAGTGCGCAAGGCGATGGTGCCGTTGCTGGGGAGAAGCCCGAACATCGTGTTGTGCGATCCGCTGGACTACGGAAGGTTCCTGGCGTGTTTGCGGGCGTCGTATCTGGTGTTGTCGGATTCGGGCGGGGTTCAGGAGGAGGCGACGGCATTGGGGAAGCCGGTATTGGTGCTGCGGGATCGGACGGAGCGGCCGGAGGGGGTGACGGCAGGGGCCTTGAAGCTGGTGGGGACGGAGACGGATCGGATTGTGCGGGAGGGGCGGCGGTTATTGGGAAGCCGGGCCGCGTATGAACGGATGAGCCGCGCGTCGAGTGTGTTCGGCAAGGGAGCCGCCGCGAAGAGGATTGTCAGAATCCTGGAGCGTGACCTGACTGGGAAGCGGGCTGGAGGACGGTAGGAACTGGCGGAAGGAGCGGGATCAGCCGTTGACCAGTTTTTCCAGGGCCTCCTGAAGTTCGGCGACGCGGAATGGCTTGCCGCGGAAGTCCACGCGGGAGTGGTGTGCCGCACGGATGACCCCGGCTTTGTCAGGGGCGCCCGACACGATCAGGATGGGGGTTTGATCGCCGGACGCGCGGAGCTTGTCGATGAAGGCGACTCCGTCCATGCCTTCCATGCGGTAATCCGCGAGGATCAGATCGAAGCTCCGGGTGCGAAGGATTTCGAGGGCTTGTTCGGCGCTGGAGGCTTCGCAGACCTCCCTGGCACCGATGGCATGCAAGACCACGTTCAAGACCTGCAACGCCTTGGCGTCGTCGTCCATGACGAGCACGGAGCCAAGCCGTGCCGGGGACTGGCTTGGCGGGAGTGTGGGTTTTTCGAGGACTTGCATAAACCAACGGATCGTTGGGTGGCATTAGCACGGCATATGCCACGTACCGGATGGAAAGCCCGGCCAGTTGAGGTGAACGGTTGGACATCGGGAATTCTGTCCCGGAAACCGCGGAAATCGGTTGAATCCCGGGCGCGAATACACTGGCAGGGCGCCCTGTACTCTCATCCTCGGCGATGGGGATTCGGGCGCGGTGCACCAGAATCAACCAGCATCAAGGGGGGATGAAGAGTGCATGGGTGGATTGCAGAATGCGCCGGCTGGCGGTCATCCGGGTTGTGTTGATTGGAGGAGGTGGGAAATGCGTCGTCGA
>DATKEE010000431.1:0-4953 GCA_035544555.1 Candidatus Methylomirabilota bacterium | reverse complement strand
CCAAAACAACACAGCCACCGGGTAACACCCCTTTTGGCACAACGAATCTCCCTCTCGGGTAACAGTTACTTTTGGCGCACGGGGGCGCGTTGTAAACCTCATAAGAGGCTTCGGGTTTTGCCTCCAGCCGGACAGTGCTCACGCCGGGAGCCGAAGCCATTTCGATCCGGCCCTTGAATCCGCGCGTCGCGAGCCTGGGAACAGTTGCCGGCAGACCACGCCTCGCTTCGACCTTCGCCTCGCCGAATCCCTTCGTGATTCCGCAAACAACCGTGAGTGCGCGCGGTGGAAACATCAGGTCCGAATGGCGCGTCGCATCCGTCCCGCGTCAGGAAGATTCGCGGACCATGGTTCACACCAAACGGAACTCCATCACTTGTCCGGGATTCCTGTATTCGAGATTCCTGTTTACAGGGAACCCTTGCTTGTTAGTATCCGCATCCGGCACCACGCGGACCCCATGAAAAAGCTCGAGGCCATCATCAAACCGTTCAAGTTGGAGGAAGTGAAGGAAGCCCTTGCGAGCCTTGGCGTGGAAGGCATGACGGTTTGTGAAGTGAAGGGTTTCGGCCGGCAGAAAGGCCACACAGAAATTTATCGGGGCAGCGAATACACCGTCGATTTTCTGCCCAAGATCAAACTCGAGATCGTACTCGCGGACAAACTGGTGGACGCCGCCGTCGATGCCATCGTCAAGGCCGCGAAGACCGGCAAGATTGGCGACGGCAAAGTCTTCGTCAGCCCCATCGAGGAGGCCATCCGCATTCGCACCGAGGAAAAGGGCGATCGCGCCGTTTGAGGTTTCCCTCGCCGGCATTTTTCCGGCGGGGATTTTTTGTGCTCTGTGAACACACGCGACCCAACGCATTTCAATTTCACAACGGCATGAATCCGCAGCTTCGAATACTTGACCCGTCCGTGTCGCCCGGTGAGGCCGGCCACTCCGGCCGGATTCTCGATCGCACGAAGCCGAATCCCGGCTTTTCCGGCGGTTCGATCCCCGGCCGGCGTCACGATCACCAATCCGGGCTCGCGCTTCCACGCCACGGCGGACTCATCGGTGGTTTCGCCGGGGATGCGACTCACGGGGATGGAATCCATCGCGGAAGCGGCGGGTGCCTCAACGGCGAAGCAATCGCGGAAAATGGCCTGTTTTAGCGGGTGATCGCAGCCTGTGAATAACTCGTGAACAAGACTTAATATGTTGTCCTCGTCACACCCGATTGCTTCGCTTAGAAACGCACTCTGCCAACACTGGACGACATTTTCACACATTTCATCGTTTCGAGGGAAGCAGGACGCCTCCCGCTGCTGGCAGGCTCTCAACTAATTGAAATTCAATGTATTATGTATCATTCATTTTATCTGACGCAGGGATGTGATGCTCAAAAACCGTGCGAATCCAAGGGAAAACACGCGGTGCGGCGAAAATAAGCGGCTGAACTCGCCAATGTTACGAGTATATGGCGAACACAGGTGAATAAACCGGCCCACTGAGAGCGATTTCAGATCCCATTCCCCCATGGACTCCTCCGCCGAAAAGATTTGGGCAGCCGCCCAGGAGACCCTCCGCGGCATGCTCACCCCGGACATCTATCGACTCTGGTTTTCCCCCGTTCGTGCGACGGGAAAAGAGTCGGATTGTCTGATCCTCGAAGTCGCAAATGACTTTTGTGAAGTCTGGTTGCAGGACAATTACCAGGGCCTGATCAAGGATGTCCTGGCCCATGTCTCGGGTCAGCCGTTGCGCTTTCGCTTCGTGGTGGGCAACACACCGCCAGCCCCGGCTCCTTCGCCCGCCCGTCCGTCCCGCCGGGCGTCCGCCGAATCCCCGGCCCCAACGACCGACCGTTCCAACCATCGCGTCGAACTGGCCCTCAATCCCAGGAACACCTTCGACACATTTGTCGTCGGCAACAACAACACCTTCGCCCATGCCGCAGCCATCGCGGTCGCCCAGGCTCCCGGTAAATCCTACAACCCGCTCTTCGTCTATGGCGGGGTGGGACTGGGAAAAACCCATCTGCTCCATGCCATCGGCCAGCACGTGGCCGAGCACAAGAAGCACTCGCGGGTGGCCTATCTCTCCTCGGAAAAGTTCACCAACGAATACATCGACGCCATTCAGAACAATCAGCTCGTCCGCTTCCGGAAGAAATACCGCCAGACGGACCTGCTGCTGATCGACGACGTTCAGTTCCTCTCCGGCAAGGAGCGGATCCAGGAGGAATTCTTCCACACCTTCAATGCGCTGCACGAGGGCCACAAGCAGATCGTGATGACCTGCGACCGTCCCGCCAACGAAATCCAGAACCTCGAACAACGTCTCGTCTCCCGTTTTGAGTGGGGCCTAGTGACGGACCTGCAACCGCCGGACGCGGAAACACGCCTCGCCATTCTGCGCAAAAAGGCGCGCCTGATGAACGTACAACTGTCCGAGGAAGTCTTCAGCTTCCTGGCCAGCCGGATCCGCACGAACATCCGCCGTCTGGAAGGCGCGCTCATCCGTGTCACATCCTTCGCGTCGCTCACGGGCAGGGAGGTCACCATTCCCGCGGTGGAAGGCCTGTTGCGGGAGGTGTTGCAGGAGGAGGGCCGCGCCACCATCAACATCCAGGTCATCCAGAAACGCGTGGCGGAGCACTTCGATCTGCGACTGGCGGACATGACCAGCAAGCGCCGTCCCGAAAACATCGCCTTTCCCAGGCAGATCGCCATGTTCCTCGCCCGCCAGATGACCGAGAGTTCCCTGAACACGATCGGCGAGGCCTTCGGCGGACGCGATCACGGCACCGTGCTCCATGCCTGCCGGCTCGTGAAAGACCGCATGGAGGTCGATCCCAACGTCCGCCAGGTGGTCAGCTACCTCGAAAAGCAACTCCTCCGCTGACCCATTGAATCCTGGACGGTTTCCTTGCGCCGCCCGGATGCGCCGCACGGATTGCCCTGAATGCCACCCGCTGGTAGCTTCCCCGCGTGAATCCGGGCGCCTCGCCAACCCTCCTCGCCGTCAACGCCGGTGGCGCCACGGACATCACCGCGCCCGTCCCGCCCGTCATTGAAGTCCGCGGACTCACCAAGGTCTTCCGCACCTACAAAAAGCAGCCCGGATTCCTCGGAGCCGTCCGGGGCCTGTTCCACCGGAAGTACGAGGACACCGTCGCGGTCAGCGATGTCGGATTCACCGTGCGCGAGGGCGAGCTGGTCGGCTTCCTGGGACCCAACGGAGCCGGCAAGACCACGACCTTGAAGATGCTGGCCGGGCTGTTGTATCCCACCGCCGGCGAAGCCCGGGTGCTGGGCTATGTGCCGTGGGAACGCAAGGACGGTTACCGCCGCCAGTTCGCGTTGTTGCTGGGCCAGAAAAACCAGCTCTGGTGGGATCTCCCCGCCCGTGAATCCCTCGAACTCAACGCCCGCATCTACGGACTGGAACGCCGCCATTTCGAACGGACTGTCGCCGACATGAGCGAGTTATTGCAGGTCCGGGAAAAGCTCGACGTGATGGTCCGGGAACTTTCCCTCGGCGAACGCATGAAGATGGAACTCATCGCCGCGCTCCTCCACCAGCCCCGCGTCCTCTTCCTTGACGAACCCACCATCGGCCTGGACGTCATCTCCCAAAAGACCGTCCGTGAGTTCCTCCGCAGCCACAACGCCGCGCGAAAAACCACCATCCTCCTCACCAGCCATTACATGGACGACATCCAGGAGTTGTGTGATCGCGTCATCATCATCGACCATGGGACCATTTTCTTCGACGGACGCCTTGCCGAGGTGATCGATCGCTTCGCGGATTTCAAGCTCCTGACAATCACCTGCGAGCACGGAAAGGACTGCGGCAGTGTGGATGTATCGCGCTATGGGGAGGTGGTCGAACAGAGCGCGGCACGCATCAAACTGAAGGTGAAACGCGAACGCGTCATCCCCGTCTGCAAGGCCGTCCTCGACGAACTCCCGGTCAGCGACCTCGACATCCAGGAGGTCCCCATCGAGGACATCATCCGCCAGATCTTCGCCCGCTGAAGCCAAAGGGGTCAGTCCCGAATGGCGCTTAGATAAGGCCTAAAACTTTCTTACCCAACTTTTTGCGTCGAGGAGGATGAGGCAGGGTTTCGAAGAGGACCTGACGGGAAAGACGTTGCATCTCTTTGAGGGTTTGCTGCACCTGCCTCCAGTCAGCAATGGCTTGGCGCAAGCACTCGAACTGTTCTCGAGAGAGGGCCACGCTCACGGTCTTGCCTTTGACCTTGCGCGTCCATTGGTAACAGGGCCCGCCCGCTCCGGGCCCCCGATCCTGCACATAGCCTTCGCTGATCCAGCCGACCTGTCCCAAGCGTTGCTTGAGCCGGTCATACTCCTTTTGCCACTGGTTAAGTTGCGCATTCATGAAAAAAAGAGTAGCAGACGCGTCAATAGGGCGGTATGTATACCGCCCTTATATGACAAACACTCCTTTCTTCCCCGCCATGCGCGCCAGGCTCGCCGCCCTGGGCGAGCGCACCGCTCAATCCTTGCGCCAACTCGATTTCCCTCCCCTGGCCGAGAAACTGCGCCTGCTCTTGCCGCCCCAACTCTTGGCGAGCCAGGAGGAGGGCGAGAACAGCCGGGAGCGTGTGTTCTCTTTACGCCTGACTTTCCAATGCCTGGTCTGGCAGATGCTCAAGCCCAAGACCTCCTGCCGCGAGGCGGTCCGGGCCGTGCAGGCGCTCTTTAAATCCCAAGGCAAGGCTCCGCTTGATGAAGACACCTCGGGCTACGTCCAAGCTCGCCAGCGTCTGCCCAGGGAACGGTTGGAAAAAGTCATCGAGGTTGTGCCGCTGCGCGGTGATTCGTGGTGAGGGGAGCGGGACGGAGACGAGTTGGTTCGTGGAGGAGGATTGCGGAGCCCGGAAAGATTCTGTGGTTGCGTTGGCGATTTGATTGGGGCTTTTCACCTGCCATTGAGATTCT
>DATKEE010000430.1:0-4500 GCA_035544555.1 Candidatus Methylomirabilota bacterium | reverse complement strand
TCCCCAGGTGATCCAAAACAAACCGCTGCTCCGGCAGCCTTTCCACCAGCCGGATCGCGGCGGGCAGTTGTCGCGGATAAATCAAAATGTCATACGCCAGATCAAAGTCCTTCAATCTTCCGACACCACGAACGAACTCCTCCCCCGTCAGAAACTCATCGTCCGGTTCATCCTGCGCCACGTGTCGCACCCCCACAAACCGCGGATGCCTGGCGAGTTCCTCCAGTTCCCGGTCCACGGTCTTCCCCCTCAAATCCACCCAGCCCACCACGCCCCGGATCATTGGGTAGTGATCCGTCAGGTTCAACAACCAGCGCGACTCCGCGAGCGTCTGGCGCGCCTGGACCGCCACACAGCCGTCCACGCCCGCAGCCTCCAACAGCGGCTCCAAATCCGACGGCAGATGATCACGCCGCAACGCGGCCAGCGCCCCGGTCATCCAGGGGTATTCCCGCGGGTCGTATTGCCAGAAGTGCTGATGGGAATCGATTCGCATCAGGATGCCCTCAATCCCTGTTCTCCGGGAGGCCCACCGGCCACAGCGTTCCGCCCACCGGTTCCAGAATTTTCCCGACCTCCGCCACTAGCTCGGGATCGGCGGGCTGCTCGATCCACTTGAGGATGTTCGCCATGTTCTCCGGATTCGCGGTCCCCGCCACCGAGGTCGTCAGGTCCGGATTTGCCACGCAAAACTGGATGGCCAGCGACGCGATATCGACGCCCCGGCTGGCGCAGTGCCGCGCCGCCTCGCGACAGGCGGCCCTCAGCGGTTCCGGCGCGTGATGCCATTCCGGCAAGGGTTGATTCGTCAGGAGACGTTCGGAGAACGGGGAGGCGTTGATGATCCCCACACCCTTCTCCTTCAGATACGGGATCAGCCCCGCGAGGGAGGTGTTGTTCAGCGAGTAATGGCAATAGGACAACAGGCAATCGAGATCCGTGCGATCCAGCACCCGGCGGAAGATCTTCAAGGGAAAGCCGGTCACCCCCACAAATCGCACCTTGCCTTCCTGTTGCAATCTTCTCAGCGCGGGCAGCGTCTCCTCGATCACCGGTTCCAGCTCCACGAATTCGATGTCGTGACATTGCAGGATGTCCAGGTAATCCACGCCCATCCGGCGGAGGCTCTCCTCGACGCTCTTCACCACGCGTTCCGGGGAGAAATCAAACGAATCCACATCATACCGCCCGCACTTGGTGCCGAGGTAATAACGGTCGCGCGAAATCTCCTTGAAGGCCCTGCCGAGCACCGTCTCCGCCAGCGTCCGGCCGTAATAAGGGGAGGTGTCGATGAAATTCACGCCGCCGTCCAGCGCCACGTGAACCGCGCGAATTCCCTCCGGTTCGCGGAGATTGCCATACATGTTGCCCAGCGAGGCCGCGCCGTAACTGACGACCGACAGCTTCAATCCGGTTTTGCCGAGTTTCCGGTATTGCATGATGAATTGCGCGACATCATGCCCGCCCTCGCGCCGTCCGGTCAATGCTCCGGCCGGCCGGTGCCCGCGACCCTTCAACCCCGCCGCAAGCGGCAATGTCTCCCGCTCGCCGCGCCAGGTCTATTCGAGGCTGAGAGCCTGTTTTAAAAATCGAAGGAGTCCCCTTTCATTATTAAAACAGGCTCTGAGACGCCGGATCTTCGCCGGTTCTGTCCCCCCTTTTTCCAGCATCAGCCGCCTCCTCAATGCTTTTATGCCTTGCGACCGGAATTCCACGAACCCTATATACCGAGTATGGATTCCGCTCTCCCACTGTCCGTGGCGATCATCACCCAGAATGAGGAGGCCAATCTTCCACGCTGTCTGTCCGCCGTCCGCGATCTCGCGTCGGAGATCGTCATTGTCGATTCAGGCTCCACCGACCGGACCGCTTCCATCGCGGCGGAGTTCCAGGCGCGGTTCCACCACCATCCCTGGCCGGGTTTCCGTGCCCAGAAAAATCACGCCCTGCGACTCTGCACTCAACCCTGGGTGCTTCATCTCGACGCCGATGAAGTCGTTTCCCCCGAACTCGCCCGCGCCCTCAAAGATCTGTTTGCTCATGCAAGCCCTCAACGGGAGGGCTATCTGGTCAATCGTCGCACCTTCTACCTCGGTGACTGGATCCGCCACGCCTGGTATCCCGAATGGCGGCTGCGTCTGGGCCGGCGTGAATCCACGTCCTGGGAAGGCCGCGACCCACACCCCTCACTTCACACCCGGCATTCCCCGGGGCATCTGAAGGGCGACCTGCTGCACTACACATACGTCGATCTCCAGGATCACTTCGAGACCACCCTCCGTTACGCGAGAATCAGTGCCGACCGCCTTGCGGAGGAAGGCACCGCCTTCCGTTGGTATCTGCTCCTCCTGTCCCCCTGGCTCGCCTTCCTGAAACACCTTTTCCTCAGACAGGGTTGGCGCGACGGATGGCGCGGCTGGCTCATCAGCGTCTCCACCGGATTCAGCGTCTTCGCCAAATACGCCTTCCTCCTCGAACGCAAACTCCAACACAATCAGCAGAAAACTCCGGATCGGAAGGATTCCCCTCTTCGTTGAAAGTTCCTCACTTCGGAACACTCTCCGGCGAATTGATCCCCGTTGTAATCCCCTGCCGCCGCGCCATCGACGCGAACGCCCCACCCGCTCGCAGCAGTTCGTCGTAACCCCCCTCCTCAATGATCCGCCCCTGGCCAAACACCACGATCCGATCCATGCCCGCAAGGGTGGACAACCGGTGCGCCACACAAATGACGGTGCGATTCTCCGAAAGCCGGTCAATCGCCGCCTGCACCTCCGATTCGGACCGCGAATCCAGCGACGCCGTTGCCTCGTCCAGCACCAGGATTGGGGCGTTCCGGATGAACGCGCGCGCCACCGCAATCCGCTGCCGCTGCCCTCCCGACAACGTGACTCCCCTCTCCCCCAATCGCGTGTCGTATCCCCGGGGAAGCTGTGAGATGAACTCGTGCGCTTGCGCCGCGCGCGCGGCCGATTCCACCTCCTCCCGCCCCGCGCCCGGTCGCCCCGCGGCAATGTTCCCGGCCGCGGTCTGATCAAAGATCACCACCTCCTGGCTCACCAGCGCCATCAATCGCCGCAGATCCGACAACGACACCTCGCGAAGGTCCCGTCCGTCGATCCGGATTGCTCCCGCCGTGGGATCGTAAAACCGGAACAACAGATTCACGAGCGTGCTCTTGCCCGAGCCGCTCTCTCCGGCGATGCCCAGCCTGGTTCCCCGCGGGATTGATAGATTCACATCGCGCAGCACCAGTTCGTGGCCATAGGAAAAGCTCACGCCCTCGAAACGGATCGCCGATTGAAACGCCCGCAGAGGCTCGGGCCGTTCCGGTTCGCGAACGGTGGGTCGTTCGTTCAACACCTGCACCAACCGCTGCACCCCCACACTGGTCTGCTCGAACAACACGTGGGTGCTCGCCAACTTCCGCAGGGGCGTATAGATGAAAATGAGCCCCGCCAGAAACCCGGCCAACTCCTCGACTCCCCGCTGCTGGAAGGCGATGTAAACCAGCAACAATCCGAACCCAACCATGCCCACCACTTCGATGGCCGGATTGACCAGTTCCTTCGCGCGGAACCCCTTCATCGCGTGATGCACCTGCTTGTGTGACAGATCGCGGAATTGCGCCGCCTGTTCCGCTTCCAGTCCGAATGCCTTCACAATGCGGATGCCCCCCAGCATCTCGATCAAGAGGCTGGATTGCGTCACGTTGGCCTCCCGCCCCGCCTTGCTGGCCCGCCGGACCTTCTTGCCCAGGACCAGGATCGGCGCGACACAAATCGGAAAAAACACCGTCGCCGCCAGCGTCAGCCGCCAGTCGATGAACAGCATCATTCCAAACACGCTCAACAGCGTCATCGTCTCCCGGACCAGATCCGGAAACCCCACGCGCAAACAGCGCTGCAACGACGCCGTGTCCGTCTGCACCCGCGTCACCAGATCCCCCATCGTCGAGCGATTGAAAAAATCCAGCGACAACGTCGTCAGTTTGCGATGCACGTCGATCCGCAGATCGTTGACCACGCGCTCCCCCACCCACCCCATGCAATACGCGCTCAGGTAGCCCACGAAACCGCGCATGCCCACGAACAGCGGAAAGAACAAAACCACCCCCAGCACCTGCCTCAGATCCAGTCCGCGTCCGGCCCGGGGAATCCACGCGTCCAGCGCCTCCTTCACCCGGTCGTCAATCCTCCGCGTGATCTCCGTCAACCGGTCGGTTCCGGCGTCCGCCCGCTCGCTCGCTACTCCCGCCACACTCGCGTCCGGTGGCGGCGCCATCCGGCCGATCAATGTCTTGGTGGACCAGACGAGACCGGCATTCGACATCCCGAATAAAATCCCCAGCAGGACCCCGGCTACGAGGCGTCCCCAATAGCGCCGCAGGTAGGGCCAGCCGAAGAGAAGGATCTGTTTGAGATGCCGCATCGATGCGTCGCCGGAAGCAGGACGTTTTGAGGGGAAAGTGAACTGGATCGGTTCCGCGTTGGGAAGTTA
>DATKEE010000429.1:0-7314 GCA_035544555.1 Candidatus Methylomirabilota bacterium | reverse complement strand
GGGCGGGGAACCGGCCCGAAGATTTCGCTGGCCTGGATGTAGGCGACGCGCGCCTGGATTTCGGGGGGCAATGGCGTGGGCATTTGAGGCCGGCCTGGCGGCGCGCGTCCGGCATCCTTCTCCGCGGGCGCGGTGTCCGGTTCGGCGGGCGTGGGATCGGTGTGGGCGAGGCTCGGGGAGAGTTGCAGTTGGGAGGCGGGGTTTCCGCCGCGAACCAGGTTGACGGTCTTGAAGACGAGCAACAGAGCCAGCGCGAGGCAGGCGATCTTCAATATGCGCTCGATGCGTTCAGGCATTGCGACGGCCCTCCGGTTGTTTCCAAAGATCGTGATCGAGGATCACAATCCGCAGCGTCAGCTTGACCATGCCCGGTCCCCGGGGATCGGGGTCGATCTGGATGGAATCGACGATCAGCGGGAAGCCGGTGGTTTCCAGTTGATGGAGGAGGGACGTGATGGCCGCCACGGGCCCTGTGGCATCGAGCTGCATGGAGGCGAGTTCCCGGCCGGAGCGGTTGCCCGGGGATTCGCGGATGGGTCCCAGTTTGATCCCGCCGCGTTGCGCCGCTTGTTGAATGGCGGCGCTCGCCTGCCCCACCACGGTGGCGCGGGCGAGCTTTTCGGGATCGATGCCGGTCTCCTTCTTCAGTTTCTCCGTCAGCAGGATCTTGTTCTCGTGGCGCTGGAGTTCGATCTTCAAGTCGCCCGCCTGGCGGACGAGAGTCTGATAATCAGTCCGATACTCCTCGATGGCTTTCCAGCCACGCAGCCCGTAGAAGCAGGCGAGATACACCACGACCGCCACGACGCCGAAGCGGACGGTGAGTTTTTCGCGTTCAGTCAGTGCAGGCATGGGATCACGGTTGTGGAATGATCAGGACCGGTCCGTCGGGCGTCCCTTCGGGTGATTCGCCGGGTGGAAGGCCGGGAGGGGTGCCGGGTTGGACGGAGGGTCCGGGTGACATTCCCGGCGGAGGCATTGGCCGGCCGGAAATCACGACTCCTGGCGGCAAACCCTGTGGCATACCCGGCGGCATTCCGGGCGGTCCGCCTGGAGGCAATCCGCTTGTAAAGCCGGGTGGGAGTCCGCCGGGCATTTGCGGACCTCCGGGTCCGGGCTCCGGGACGGGCGGGGGCGTGAAGGGTTCCCCTGGTTTCCATCGGGCGCTCATTCGCAGTGTCACCTGCCGTTGGTTCTGACCGGGGGTCTGTTCCTCGACCACCACGGAGGAGAACCAGCCGGAATGGATGAGATTCGAGCGGAATTGCGTGATCTGCCCTGGATTCTGCATCGTCCCCCGCATGGAGAACTCGCCCTGCCGGTTGAGGGTGAGGGAATTCATCCGGGCTCCGCGCGGCGCCGCGTCTCCCACGATGGAAAGGAGGGTGAGATAGGGGGATTGATTGGTTTCCAGATACTGGAAGAAACTCAAATCCCGGTCGATTTCCGGCAAATTGCCCCGGGTGGACTCGATGTCGGCGATTCGCCGGGCAAGCGCGGGTTTTCGCAGAAGCGCCTCGGCGTATGGAAGGAACCCCAGACAGAGCACCAGTCCCGCCGCGAGCGCGGCCCATTTCCATGGCTGGGCGCGCGGCGTGTGTCCCGGGGCATCAGCCGGCTTCCGCGCCTCGATCAGCAGGGCAGGGTAATTTCCGTCCTGACGGGCGGCCTTTTGAAGTCCGAGCAGTGCTGCCGACCGGACGTTGCCGGCGGGCAATTCCACCGGTCTGCATTCAACGCCCCCGCCCAGGGCCTCGCGCAGACCCGCGGCGAGACGATCGAGCGGGACGTCAGGGCCCGTCAGGTATATGCGACGCCCGGACCACACGGAGTTGATCGATTGGGCGAGAGAGGCGATGGCGCCGGCAAAAGAATCGCGGGACGGACGATGGCTGGCACCGTCCGAAATTGCATCGCGAGAGGGGTGAGCAGCCGGTTGGCTGGATTCGTGTTGACTGGCTTCCGGCGCTCCGTCGGCGGTTTGTTTGATCAGTTCATGGCCCCAGGGAAGGTTTCGCACGGACGTGGGAACGCCATCCTCGAATGTGATGAAGCCCGATTGGTGGCGGTCGATGTCCAGGAGCGCGCAGGCGCCGGAGATCGGCGGACAGGCCAGCCCGGCCGCCAGGGCGCCGAGCGTGAAGACAGGTTCCACGCCGGCCTCACGGAGCAGGCTTGTGTATTCCTCGATGCCTTCCCTGCGCATGGCCGCCACAACGATTTCGAGCGAACCGTTTGTGCCGGCCTTTCCGGAATCCCGTGGTTCGACGGAGTACCAGCCCCATGCGAGCGCGTCGGGTGGCAGGGGAAATTCCTTCTCGATCTGAAGGGCGAGCAATTGAGGGAGATTGTCGCGCGCGGATGAAGGCAGGGTGACCCGGCGCAGGGAAACACCGCGGGCGCCGATGGCGCACACCGCGCGGGGATGAGCGAATCGGCTTTGCTTCCGGATGAACTCGCGCAGACTGCCGGCCACCTGTTGGCGGCAATCCGCGGTCAGCCGTCCCTCCCCGGCGCGCTCGATCGGCACCTCCATCCCGGCATCCTGGAAGGACGCTTTCAGCGTGCTCTGGCCGATTTCAATGAACACGTCACTCACAGGTCATCCTCCCGGTAGGCCAGTGTGTCCACGTAGTAACTTCCCAATCGGACTGTGACCTGGATTCGTTTGCGCGCGCCGGTGGAGGTGATCCGGCCCTCGCTCAGAATGCGGAAGGTTTCGGATCGGGTGGTCACGCGCGGCGCCAACTGACCCAGAGTGTCCCGCGTCATTCCCGGCACGCGAAGCAGGGAGGCCACGTTGGGAAAGTAGCCGTTCGACGCGCGATGGGAGACAATGGCGTGCGCGAGTTCGCGTTCAACGCCTGGCAGGCACAGGATGACTTCCTCGGTGGCAGTGTTGACGTTCACCAGGCCGGGGAGTTCACTTTCGGACTGCACCGTCAATTCATCTGCGATGTCGATCAGCAGGTCCTCGCTCACGAGCAGCGGACCCGTCGGAGCGCCCTGGCCGGTGGGGACGGGTTGGGGCTGGCCCGAGGGTGGGGTTTGTGTCGATTGAGACCGGGGGCCAGTGCGGGACGGGGGAACGTTTGAACCCTGAGGTCCGGATTGAGGTTGTGGTTGAGACTGCGGTTGAGGTTGAGGTTGAGGTTGCTGCTGCTGCTGGCCGGGCGCCCGAACTTCGAGCAGGTCAATGACGCTTTCAAATCGGTTCTCGCCTCGATGGCGTATGATGGCCTGGGCGATTTCCGTTGAGATTCCGGAAACGGAGGTCAGGGTGGATTCATCGGCCTCCTGGAGATTTACCCGTCCTTCGCCCGCAGCGTTGACGTTGCGGACGGCGGACGCCACCGTCACCAATCCCGACCACCCGGCATCGAGGGCGGCAGGGTTCCCGTTGCCTTCACCCGGGTCGAGCAGTCCGTTCAGATTGGTGTCGTAACCGAGGAAATATTCACGGGACAATCCCAGCACCATGAGCACCTCGCGCAGAGTGGGGAACGGGCCGTTTCGTGGCAGGTAGGGCGGTTGCAGCATGGCGTATTGCTCCGCCTCGGCGCCGCCCTGGGTCACGGAGTTGTCTTCGTCCCGATAATCGATGATCGCCGCGGCCTCCTCCGTCGTCACACCGGGCAGCTTGTCCAGTTCCTCTGCCGGGGCGTGGTTGATGTTCAGCCGGCTTTCCTCGTCCTCGACGCCATACACCAGGCCGCCGCCCTCCTGCCGCGATCCCTGGCGGATGACGCGGAACCCGCCGCGACCCAGGGGGACATCGCGGAAGTGTTCCGGCGCATCGTAGAGTTTGCCCGAATGATGCACGCGGCTGCCGCGCCGTTCCGTCGCCTCGTGATACAGAAGCGCCTTGGCCTTCTCGATTCCCGCCAACGCCAGATAATGGGCCTGGATTTCGTCCGCGTAATTCTTCCCCACGCGCAGTTCCAGCGTGGCCGTGTGGAGAACTCCAATGACCACCACAGCCAGAATGGCGAGCGCCCACAGCAATCCCACGAGAACCGAGGCGGTATGGCCGCCATCGCGGCCCGTGGAACGCGATGACGACGGAAAGCCCTCAGGTATGCCCATGCCGGGGGATGGACAGCGTCGAGTGGATTGTGTGTCGGGAAATCGCATGGGCTCAGTTGAATCCAACCCCCGGGGAACCCGTTGCCCCATCGTCGGGATTCGCGGATGAATCCTCCCCGGAACCGCCGGAGGCGCTTTCGTTCGAAACGGTGGCGAGATTCAGGCGCACAATGGTCTGAAACACCAGCGGAGGTGGATTGGATTCGTCCCGGGTGGACGGGCGTTTGCCGGCCCGCGCCGGTTCCGGATCAAACAGCAGGGTGACCCGCACGGCCTCGGGTATGCCGGAAAGATTGCTCTCGATCAGTGAAGTTTCCTCCCCGGAGCGGCG
This sequence comes from Candidatus Methylomirabilota bacterium, assembly GCA_035544555.1. Taxonomy (GTDB): domain Bacteria; phylum Verrucomicrobiota; class Verrucomicrobiia; order Limisphaerales; family DATKEE01; genus DATKEE01. The sequence goes on along the minus strand of DATKEE010000429.1, from coordinate 2,897 downwards.
CCCATCGGGATCCCCCCATTCGGAGAACCACTCGATGCCGTCATAATACTCGAACAACATCCCCTTCAATCCCCGCGCGATCTCGTCGCGCTGTCCGCCGGCAAAGGGCTCGGGGTCGGGCGTCGGATCACGCCGGCGCCACAAGCGGAACAACTCCGATTCCGGCTCCTTCCGCAGGAAATAGCTCACCTCGCAAATGTCGCCCTCCCTCGGCCGCCGGGGTGTGTAATGGCGGGTGGCGAAGTCCAGGTTGTCCGCCCGCGCGTCGCCGATCATGCGCTGCATCCCCACAAAGGCGGATTCGTCCGAGAGCGGGAAGGCGCCCCGCAAATCCGCGCTGATCAAGGCCATCGCCACACGCGCGTTCTGGGCGACGTCGGAACGCGCGTCCACCACCTCGCGGCCCTTGATTCCGGCGCTCAAACACGCGTAAGCCGTGGCCAGGATCACCGACATCAGGGCGACACTGATCACCAGTTCGATCAGCGTGAAGCCGTCCGGCTGCCGGCGGGGGAATGGGTTCTTCACAGTTGGTTCCCCCTCTCCCGCTGCCGGCCCGAACCCCGCCGGTTCTCGCGCTCCGAATCCTCGCGGTCCGATTCGAGCGGCGGATCGAACAGCAGCGTCCGCAGTTCGTAAATGGCCTGCTCCGTGTCGCTGCGTTCCACGACGACGATCACCTCGTAGAGCCCGTCGATTTCGCGGCCGGGGAGGACCGACTGACGCCAACGATACATGGCCAGGCCGCCGGTAAACCCGCCCTCTTCCTCGCCTTCCAGGATGAAGCCGTCGGCTCGCAACAGCTCGACGCGGCCCGCGGCAATGAGCGCGGCCGTCGTTTGTAATTCGGATTCCTTGCTCGAGATCAGCGCCGTGCTGATGCCGAACGTGAGCCCCGCGATGCCGAAGCCCATGATCAGAATGGCGCACAGCACCTCGATCAGTGAAAAACCCGAAACCGAACGACGGAGTGATTGTTGGAGGAGGGTCATTGTCGTTCCAAGTCCTCCAGATTGACCCGCGCGGTGACGGGGTTGATGCGCAGCGCAAATCCAAATCCTTCCCGGTCGCGCAACAGGATTTCACGGGGATCAGCCGTTCCGTCCGGATAAAACGCGATCCATTGCCCCGGTCCGGCGGAGTCATCAGGCTCGGGTGGCGGCCTTTCCATGTCCGGTTCCTGCCCGTCCGCCGCGTCCATTCGCGGGCGAATCTCAAGGGTGATCCGCGGGTCCAGTCTCCCCTCGGCCCCCGGCAGATCGCGCAGGGGAACGAAACTCGACGATCCCTCCTCCGCCGGCCTTTCCAGGACATAGCGGCCCTCGCGGGTGTCGATCCGGACGCGATGCGGTTGATGGACCGTGACGCTCTGGCTGTAGGCCAGGTGCATGGCGCGTGTCAGTTGCCGGCCGGTCGAACGCAGGAGTTCGCCCTCGAACGTCCCCCGCAGCTCCGGCAGGATCAACAACACCATGACAGCCAAGATGACCAGCACGACGGTCAATTCGACCAGGGAAAACCCGTTCGTTCGCCGCGGTCGCGCGCGCCGTCGAAAGCGGGAATTGGCGGTCGGAAGTCTCATCCCTTTACTGCCAGTTGCCGATGTCCGCGCCCTCCCCCTCGCCGCCGTCCACTCCGTCCGCGCCCCGGGACCAGATATCAAACCGCGTGGGATTTCGAAGGCCGGGCCTGCGGTATTGGTAGGGGTTGCCCCACGGATCGGACCGCAACCCGGTGATGTAGGGGCCGCGCCATTTGTCCGCCCCGTCGCTCGGCGGCTCGATCAGCACGTTCAATCCCTCCTCGTTGGTCGGGTAGCGGTCGAGATGGATGTAGACCCGCTCGATGGTGGAATCCAGCTCGGAAACGCTGGCTTCGGCGGTGCTGACCCTGGCATCGTGCGTGGTCCCGAAAAACTGCGGAATGATGGTGGCCGCGAGAATGCCGATGATGACAATCACCACCATGAGCTCGATCAGGCTGAAGCCCGGCCGCTTTCCGAATTTCGAACGTATCTTCATCTGTTTTTCCTTCCTGTTTTATTGAACCGGATCAGCGCACCGCCTGGCTGATCCGGAGTATCGGGAGCAACAGCGCGATCACCATGAATCCCACCAGCGCCCCCACCACCAGAATCAAAGCCGGCGCGAGCAGCGAAATCAGTGTCTTCGTCTGCGCCCGCATGTGCCGCTCCTCGACGTCCGCCACCTTCAACAACATGTCATCCAGTTTTCCGGTCTCCTCCCCCACGTGGATCATCTGCACCACCGTCCTCGGAAACATCCCCAGCTTTCGCAACGGCGCCGCCAGTGAATCCCCCCCGCGCGTCTCCTCGGAAACCCGCACAATCAGTTCGCCCAGCACCCGGTTGCCAATGGTGTGCTCGACGATCCTCAACGCCGGCAGCAACGACACCCCGCACTTGAGCAGCGTCCCCAGGGTCCGGGCGAACCGCCCCAGCGCCGCGGATCGAAACACACCGCCCATCACCGGCAGCTTCAACTTCCAGGCGTCCCAGCGGCGCGCGCCGTCGGGCGAACGAATGTAATGGCTCAACCCGAACGCCCCACCCCCGATCCCCGGAAGCAGCCACCACCAGTTCCCCTGCAGAAAGGCGCTCACCGCCAGCAGCACGCGCGTCGGCAGCGGCAGCACGTCGAGCATCTCCTGCAACAGCGTAAACAGGCGCGGCAGCACAACGGTCATCAGAATCACCACCGTGAACAGTCCGAATCCAGCACAAACAATGGATAGGCCACCGCCGCGGTCACCTCGCTTCGCACCTCGTCCTCGTGCTCGAGCAGCGTCGCCAGGTCGGTCATGACCGTCGGCAACGCCCCCGCCTCCTCCCCCACGCGCACCATGCGCACGTAAAGCGGACTGAAGACGCGGGGGTG
>DATKEE010000428.1:0-7330 GCA_035544555.1 Candidatus Methylomirabilota bacterium | reverse complement strand
ATACTGGGTTCGAACCAGTGACCCCCACCGTGTCAAGGTGGTGCTCTACCACTGAGCTAACCGCGCACTGATACAGGCGGGTAAAATTCTCAGATACCCGCCTCCCTTGGCAAGTGAAGATTTCCACCCGCAGGCCCGTCGTTGAACCCGGCCTGCTGTTCAACCTGCCGGGCCGGCGTGCGCTGTTGGCAGGCAACTGATCTAAGAGCCTGTCTGAAAATTCCAATGGGTCCTGCGGTGAGGGATTTTCAGACAGGCTCTAAAGCGGTTGACCGGATTCTCCGACACTCTCGAACACTTTCACCGGAAACCGGACGGGTTCATCGCCATCACCAAACAGAACTTGATCCAGATCCCGAAAGGATTCACTTCGAACCAGCAATTCAACGGCGGGATCGTCCCGTCTCAGCAGAACGAACCGGGCACCGGACGCGCGATACCGTTCGGGTGCCGCCATCGGCTCGTCGCCCAGCCACGGTTGCCCCATGAACCAGGCCGTGTACAATCCCGTTCTTCCCCCGGGCATCAGGCCACTGCCTGCCAGCGAACCCGCCAGACCCGCCGCTTCCATCCGTTCGGCGGTCACCCTGGCAACACGCGCCGCCGGCGCCAGATTGGGGTAGCTGACCACTCCGATGATCAGCCATCCCGCCGCCGGCAGGCCGAACGCCGCCACCGCCAATCCCTCCCTCCATCGCATCCCTCCGGATCCGGATTCCAGTTTCTCCGACGCTGATTCCATCTGGCCCCGCGCCAACACCACCCACAACGCCGGCAGCGCGACGTAAAAATATCGAATGTCCGACGTGTCCAGATGGAACGGCAGATACAGGGCGGCCAACGGCCCCAAAAGCAGGAAGGGCTGCCACCAACGTCCCCGACTCCCGATTCGCATCCGGCGTTGCACTCCCCGGATCAATCCTTCGACCACGAGCACCGGCACCAGGAGACAGATCACACTCAACATGACCCCAATCTTCAGCGCGTTCGTGGCCATGACCCAGACCTGGTGCTTCGCATACTCCGCGCTCGCGAACGGCGACCAGAACGCGTAGTCCATTTCGGAGGGATCCTCCCATGCGGTCACCCTCCCGGCCTCCGGCACATGAAAAGATCGAACGATCGGGTGATAACGCTCCTCGTCCTCCGGTCCCGCCAAGGCATGGGCAATTTTGCCCGTGGTCGAAAAGGTGAACCGATCATACCGGATCGACAACACGGTGAGCCATGGAGCGGCGATCACAAGCAACCCAACGGCGGTTGCAAGAGAGGCGGTCGCGATGCTCGACAATCCGGCGCCGAACCGCCAGTGGGTGAGGGCGAATGCCAGGGTCACCAGGATCCCCAAAGGGAGCGCAATCGCCTTGGTAAGATACGCCGCCCCCCAAAGCATTCCGCAAACGAAAGCGATCCGCTTCCCACCCGCCCATTCCGCGCGGACCAGTCGCGCCATGGCCAGCCCCACCAATCCGGCAGCCAGCAGGTCCGGCGTGATCCCCCGAACCGACCAGCCCGCCGCCGCCAGAGCCGCGACCCAGCCACCCAGGTTCAACCAGCGCGGGGGAAGATCCCATGCCCTGAACATCGCCATGCAGCCCGCCCAGAACACCACCGCCGACGCTCCCATGATGCATCGACCCGCCGCCAGCGCATCCACCCCCACCGCCAGGAGCGGGGCCATCAGCCAGCTCAACATAGGACCCCAGTACCCGGAGACCATCAGATCGACCTGACCCCCGGCGTAGTAGGAGGCGATGCGCAGATACGCCACCGCGTCACTGTTCAGCGCCTCGATGTTTCTCCACCCCAGCACCACGCACAACCCCGCCAGAGTCGCCAACATGCTCCATTCCGGCCGGCGTTTCCCGGAAGTTTCCGCGGTCCGAGTCGCGGCGGACCAACGCGTTCCGTTCTCATTCATGACCGCGATCTTCCTCCGCCGGTAGCGGTTTCGGGATCCGGCTTTTCGAATACAAATAAATGATTCAGTCCCAATTGAAATCTCCCGTGTCGCCTGAGTTCCAACCCGGCCTCCTCGAACAATGCTCGCGTCCGGCCGGGATCAAACCCATGATGCTCCTCCAGTCGAATGCCCTCAACCAGACCCAGCCTCCGCAATCCAACCAATATCACGTCCACCCGCGGAGAGGGCACCGTCACGATCAATCGTCCCCCCGGACGCAACATCCCGGCGCAGCCCGCCGCAAATGCCCCGATCTGATCCTCCGCCACGTGTTCGAGCACAGCCAGCAGCGTGATCACGTCGAAGAGTCCCATGTCACGGGACAATCCCCGCAGCGTGCCCGGTTCCAGCCGGAAACGGTCCCACTCGTGACGCCGCTCCAATGCCGGGTCCACACCCAATCCTTCGCGCAGCTTCGAACCCAGACGGCGAAACAGAGCCCCGTCGCCGCACCCGACATCCAGCAGCCTTGACCCGGGTGGAATATGGGCGGATGCCTTGCGAATGCGCCAGCCCTGCAGCAGCCGGTCCAGTGTTTTCATGGGCTAGGAAACCGCCGCCTCCCCAGACCCAGCACACTGAGAAAGAAGCTCGACAGGATGGTCTGGCACCCCAACGCCAGGGAGAGAAAGGACGGAATGATCGTTCGAAAAGTCCGGCCGGGATCCAGTGGGCCAAAGGAGGTCCCTTCCCATGTCACCACGGCATGGATCGAACCCGCCAGTCCAACCACGACCAGCACCACTCCGACAATCAAACCGGTCTCCAGGCGGACGATTCGGAACAGCCGTTCCAAAGCAGCGTTGGCGGGCATCAGTCCCTCGGTCACCGCAAAGATCCGGGTGAAGACCGCGAACAGCACGGCCTGAAAACCAATCAACACAGCCAGTGCCGCGTAGAGCAAGGTGTGAATATCGAATGTCACATCGCCGATCTTTCTCGGTCCGGGCAGCAACCACGCCCCCAACCCCAACCCCACGAACATCAGCGCCAGCCCCGGAATCAGGAATAGCCACCGCGGACTGTAAAGGAGCATGAACCGAAGATGCCTCCACCCATCACGCCAGGTCCTGAGATGCGGTGGCCGGTCACGTCCATCCGGGGACAGCGTGGTCGGCACTTCCTCGATCCGCAGACCCGCCAGCGACGCCTTGACGATCATTTCACTGGCGAACTCCATTCCGGTCGTCCGCAGATCCAATCGCTCCACGGCCGCCTTGCGCAGGCCGCGGAGACCGCAGTGGAAATCATGGACCGGAATTTGGAAGAAGAGCCGGCCAAGACCGCTCAAGATGGGATTGCCCACGTAACGATGCAGCCAGGGCATGGCGCCGGGGGCGATCCCTCCACGGAACCGGTTGCCGACAACCAGATCGCAGCCCGCGCGAAGCCGGTCCACAAACGGACCGAGATTCGAAAAGTCATAGCTTCGATCCGCATCCCCCAGGATGACGAATGTGCCTCGCGCGGCGGCGATTCCCCCCATCAAGGCGCTGCCATAACCGCGATCCGGAACCACGATCACCCGCGCGCCCGCCTCGCGCGCTCTTCGCTGGGAATCATCGTGACTCCCGTTGTCGGCCACCACGACTTCGCCCCGGACCTCTTCCCTTTCCAGAAACGCCATGGCCTCCCGCACGCAGTTCGCAACGGTCTCCTCCTCGTTCAAGCAGGGCATGAGGATCGTGAACTCGACCTGTTCCCCGGCTTCACACGGGGAGGGACCATCCGCTTGATCACGATCATGCAAGTCCGTCTTCATTTAGAAATGGTGTCACCCGCGCACTGGTCCCCGAATCTGGCAGCCTCAATCACGCCCTTGCGGGAATTGTCGATTGACGCGCGCCGAAGTCTTTGAAGAAGGTATGGGCGCTTTATGGCAAAAATCCAGCGTGCTCTGCTTTCCGTTTCCGACAAGACCGGCCTGGTGGACTTCGCCCGGCGTCTTGCGGCAGCCGGCATTCAATTGCTTTCCACCGGGGGAACCGCCCGGGTACTGCGGGAGGCCGGCCTGCAAGTTCAGGATCTCAGCGACTACACCGGTTTCCCCGAAATGCTCGACGGTCGCGTGAAGACCTTGCATCCCAAGGTGCATGGAGGACTCCTCTTCCGGAGGGGAAACGCGAATCACGAGGCGGCGGTCAAACAGCATGGGATCCAGCCCATTGATCTGGTGGTGGTCAACCTCTATCCATTCGAGAAAACGGTCGCCGACGCCAGCGTTTCGATTGAGGAGGCGATTGAGAACATCGACATCGGCGGTCCCTCCATGTTGCGGAGCGCGGCGAAAAACCACGAAAGCGTCACCGTGATCATGGATCCCGCGGATTACGCCGAAGTGGCGGAACAGATCGCGGCCTCGGGAGAGACCTCGCTGGACCTGCGGCGACGATTGGCGATCCGGGTCTTCGCCCGCACCACCGCTTATGACGCGGCCATTGCGGCGCATCTCATCAAGACCTTTCTGTCCGCCGAAGAGAGATCGAAGGACGAACCCCCGGAACCGGCGCAATCGAAATCCCTCATGCCCCCGGAACTCCTGCTCCACGCGCGCCAGACCCAGGCGCTTCGATACGGCGAAAACCCCCATCAATCCGCGGCGCTGTATGGCCGCTTCGGAGAGTTCCACCGGCAATTGCATGGGAAGGAACTCTCCTACAACAACATTCTGGACCTCTCCGCGGCTGCCCACCTGATCTCCGAATTCAACGACGACCCTCCGACGCTCGCGATTCTCAAGCACACGAATCCCTGCGGCATGGGCCAGGGACCGGTTTTGCGCGAAGCCTGGGAAAAGGCGCTTGCCACGGATCGTCAGGCGCCGTTCGGAGGCATCATCGCCGTGAACCGCCCACTGGACGGGGACTGCGCCCGGGCCATTTCGGAAATCTTCAGCGAACTCATTGTGGCCCCTTCATTCACCGACGACGCCCACGAAGTTCTGCGACGAAAGAAGAATCTACGCCTGATCCAGATTGTCCGGGATCCGGCCGGCGCCAAGAGCATCGAGATCCGCACCGTTGGTCCGGAGACCTATCTGGCGCAGGAACGGGATGACGCGAGAGTGGATGTGGCCCGGCTCAAGGTCGTCACCAAACGGGCTCCAACGCCGGAGGAATCCCGGGCCATGCAGTTCGGCTGGCGCGTGGTCAAACACGTGAAGTCCAATGCCATCGTGTATTCCGCCCCGGATCGCACCCTTGGGATCGGCGCCGGCCAGATGAGCCGCGTGGATTCCAGCCGGATTGCCGTATGGAAGGCGGGCGCGGCCGGCCTTGACCTCAAGGGCAGTGTGATTTGCAGCGATGCCTTCTTCCCCTTTGCGGACGGACTGAATGCCGCGGCGGACGCCGGCGCAACGGCCGCGATTCAACCCGGCGGAAGCGTGCGGGACGAGGAAGTCATCGCGGCGGCGGACGAGCGGAACATGGCGATGGTGTTCACCGGGATCCGCCATTTCCGGCACTAAGCGCATGTTTGGAAAATTATCATGGGATCGCCGGATCGCGTTCCGCGTGCCGCCTTCAGACGGTTTGCGCCATGGGCCGCCTGAAGGCGGGACACCCAACCGGAGTTTCAAAACACGCGCTAAGAGTTCAACAGCCAGTGAACCAGAAAGGACTGGCCGGCGATCACGGCGGCGATCCCGCTCCAGACCATTGCCTCGCGCCAGCCCAATCGTTTTCCGCGGGTTTCCCCCAGCCAGAACTGCAGTCGCAAAGAACCGATCTCGATGACATCCCCGTTGCGCAATGCCCCTTCGGTGACCGGCTGGCGGTTGATAACCGCCAATCCCCGGGACAGCGCGTGCAGACTGAACCCCTCGCCTCCATTCAACCGGATCTCGATGTGCTCGTCCCAAACCCCGGAGGCGTCTGTCTGCCAGTGCATCCGGTCGGATCGGCCGATCCGGAAAGGAAAATGGCGGGCCTCCTTCAGAGTGCCCGCCTGTTTTCCGGAAAGGATCGAGAACTGAATCATCAAAGAACTGACTGCGGCACAAAGATGTAATCACCCGGAAAGATTTCGAGGTCCTTCTCACGCGGATTGTCCCGGGCTTCGAGGCAATCCACGAACTCACGCTCCCCGTTTGCCCGGATGATCTCGACCTTTCGCCGCGACGCAAAATCGGTGAATCCGCTGGCCGTGGTAATGGCCCTCAGCACGGTCATCTGTCCCTGATAAGGGAATCGACCCGGCTGGCGCACCGCGCCATCCACCGTGAACATGCGATCCCCCGCATGGACCGTGACGGTCATACGCTGATAAAACTTCCCCACGTAGGCATCCCGGATGTCCTCTTCAAGCTGGCTAAGGCTTTTGCCGGCAGCCTGGAATCGTTGGCCCAAATGCAGCGTGATGGAGCCGTCGTCCCGCACCTGCACCTGTTCCTGCTCCGGTGCCGGCGGCATCGGAATGTCCCGATAAACCACGAGCAGCGCATCCCCGGGTCTCAGGAGTTCGGATGAACGGATGGGACCGTCGATGTCGGGCAGCCGCTCTGGTTCCTGTGTTGTTCTGCAGCCTGGCATTCCCACCAGCAACATAAGCAGCACGGACACGGCGGCAACCCGCCAACTCCTCATCGATGGCAACAACTTCATAGCGCTTTGGATACTCAACATCTCCCTGGTACCACTAAAACTTCTGTTTGATCTCGGCCGCGGGCGCTTCACCCTTCCCCTTCCGGGGCTTTTTCGGATCCTTCCCATCCGTCTCCACATTCGAATCCGAATCCTGCTTCGAATAGTAGTCGTAGTAGTATCCGCTGTAGTAGTAATAGTTTTCGTCCTGCGCCATGTTGATGTTGTTCAGGACGATGCCCACCAGATTGCCGCCCACCTTCTCGATCATCTGCTTGGCACGGATGGTCATCGGCTGCGGATAGCGGCGGTATTGAATGACCTGCAACGCCATGTCCACCTCACTCGCCAGGATCGAGGCGTCGCTCACGCCCATGATGGGAGGTGAGTCGAAGAACACGAAATCGTAGCGTTGTTTCAGGTCGCGGATGAGTTCCTTCATCTGGGACGAACTCAGGATGCCCATCGAACTGCTGGGCAGCTTGCCGCTGGGCATGAAGTCAAGCGTCGGCATGTGTGAGGTTTGGATAACCTCCTCCAGCGAATTCTGCTTCAACAGGAAGTTGGTCAAACCGAGCGAATTGGAAACCTTCAACAACTTGTGCAGGCTGGGACGACGGAGATCGGAATCCACGATCAGCACGCGGTGCCCATTCTGGGCGAAGATCACGGCCAGATTGAATAGCGTGGTGGATTTACCCTCGCCCGCCCCGGCGCTCACGATCGTTACGGTGTTCAGCTTTTCATCCTTCCTCGAGAACAGGATGTTGGTGCGAAGCACCCG
>DATKEE010000427.1:0-2783 GCA_035544555.1 Candidatus Methylomirabilota bacterium | reverse complement strand
GGGAGGGTAGGCGGAGGAGTTCCACGTCGATGATCGTGGTGCGATGGCCCTGTATCCACTCGACGAGCTGGTCGGTGGAGAATTCGAAGCGCATGGGGAGATAGAGGATGTCATCGGTCTGTGGCTCGGTGCCGGTGATTTCGAGATTGCATCCGTCCACCTGCCGCACGCGTGGAACCCACTTCTTCTGTTTGGCGTCGAACGCGTCTGTGCGGAGGTAGAAAGTGATCATGCCGGGGGTGACATCGTTGACGTGTTTGTCTTCAAAGAGGTTTTTGATGGCGAGACCCACGCGCTGGTCGGACTTCAAGGAATTGAAGAAGACGTCGAAATGTTTGACGGGGCGGCCGTCCTGGTCGCGGAGGCGGAAGACGAGCTGGGCATGGGGGTCGTATTGGGCGCGGGGCGCGTCGATCCAGGCCTTCCACCAGGCGGGAGCCTTTTTCTTCAGGGCGCGCTCGTAGGTGGCCGCGGTTTCCTTGTCGAAGAGTTCGACCAGATCCGGCCAGTTTTCGTGCGTGGTGGTCAATGCCGCCTTCAACAGTCGCATCACCTGGGCACGGGGAGCGGAACCACCCACGACTCCCATTCGATCACCGGAATGGGCGCATTCATATGGGATGGCGAAAGGCACTTTCGGACGGTCGGGAGCGCCGGGCCTGGAGGACTCCAGGAGTTCGTAAAATGCGGGCAGGGTTTTCTGCCCCTGGCGATGTCGGGACGCGTAATTCACCGCCTCCCGCCACTGCAAGGCGCGGGCCTCCGCGGTCGGACCGAAGCGGAGGTAATTGAAATTCAGGTTGGAGGCGCTCACCCGCACGACACCGTCGGCCCCGTCCTCCTTCGCGTTTCGGATGGGGATGGGATACCATTTGACGTCGGCCTGGCTGCCGATGACGACGTGTTCGCAAACGCGGTAGTCCTCGTACATGCGGTTGCCCGGCCGGAGGAAATGGAGGTGGAGGTCCACAGTCCAGTTCGAACCCAGTTCGAGGGCGTCGAGCACCTGGATGCCGCGCTCCGTGCCGCCCTGGAACACCAGCCTTCCCCAGCGGGCGATCTGGCCTTTGCCGATGTGCGCCCATCCGCTGCCGAGATTCGCACCGGCCAGATGGATGAGGTTCCGGACCGGTGAGGGACGGGGGCTGAAGCGGCGGATCCAGTTGCGGATGACCAGCGCTCCGGTGCTGTGGATGATGACGTGGAACGCGCTGTTGAGCAGCCCGGGAAAGTCCTGATGCAGGGCGCGGTCCAGTCCGCGCGACAGGTCGTCGATGGTGATGCCGTCTTCGAGCGAGATGTAGCGGCTGAGATCGATCTCGACGACGGCCTGCCGTCCGAAGGTTTTGCGAAGTTCCTCCGGCAGGGACCCGTAAATTTCGGTGATGGCTTTCAGCGTCCGGTCCTTGCTTTCGGCGCTGTAGCCGTGGATGAGAACGATGGGTTCCATGGGCTCTTCTTCCGTGAATCGTCCGCTGGTCTTCGATGCGTCAACCACCGCGCGTCCCAAGAGGCGGGTGGCCGACATCGGAGCTTGTGGAGCGGCCGGTGTCAAGCACTTGGGAACCCTCAATTCGAGCTTGCCTTGACGTGCCGGGAAACCCAGTCTGCCAGCGATGTCGATGTCGCGGTTGGTACTTCCTCATTTCGCATGGACGCGGGTGACGAGAAAAAAGTTCCGTGGAGCGAGAAGGACGTGGAGCGTCTGGTCCGTCTCGTGAGCCAGGGTGTTTCGCTGGCCGAGATTTGCCGGCGCGTGAAAAGGACACGGTCGGACATTGAAGCCGAGCTGTTTTTTCTGTGTATTGCTCCTCCGTCCGATCCGCGGCAATCCCCAGGCGGACAGCAACCCACCCAATCCCCGGGATAACAAGGCGGATACCGACGCGACCCGGCCGGTGGGCGAGTGGAATGAATCGCGGTTGTGACTCACGCCGTAGCGGGGCGCCGTCTGGATGAACAGGGTGAAGTCAGTTGAATGAGTGGAGCCCTCGTCGTGCTTTGGGGTCGCTCCTGTCGGATGGATGAAACGTCGGACTGACCGCTGGGACGCATGAACGCGGAGTCACAGGCGAAGGTTCTCGCCACCCACACGCCGGCGCTGTTCGAGAGCGCGGTCCGGGAGGCGGCCGGCCTCTTGCGCTCCGGTCAGGTGATCGGGGTGCCCACCGAGACCGTGTACGGTCTCGCCGCCAATGCGCTTGACAGCGACGCCGTCCGAAGCATTTTCAAGGTCAAGGGACGTCCGGAGCATAATCCAGTGATCGTGCATGTCGCGGGTCTCGCGATGGCGAGGGAGTGCGCGTCGGAATGGCCGGAGCATGCGGAGCGGCTGGCGTCGGCGTTCTGGCCCGGACCTCTGACGCTGGTGGTGCCGAGGGCGGAGATCATTCCCGACACTGTGACGGCGGGTGGCTTGACGGTGGGGATTCGCTGGCCGGGGCATCCGTTCATGCAGGCCTTGATCCGGGAGTGCGGTTTCCCGCTGGCGGCGCCGAGCGCCAATCCTTCCAACGAGGTTTCGCCCACGCGTGCGGATCATGTGAGGAGTCGGCTGGGCGACCGGATCCCGCTGATTGTGGACGGCGGGGCTTCTCAGGTGGGGATCGAATCGACGGTGGTGGACGTGACCGGAGCCGTTGCGCGGGTGTTGCGTCCGGGAATGATTCACTTGGAGGCGTTGCGTTCGGTGGTGGAGGCGGTGGCGGGTGAGGAAGGGCAGGGGCGGGGACCCTTGCGGAGTCCGGGACGGCTGGCGAGGCATTACTCGCCGCGGGCGCGTT
>DATKEE010000426.1:0-10102 GCA_035544555.1 Candidatus Methylomirabilota bacterium | reverse complement strand
GTCGGCAAAGATAACACTTTGTAACAAAGTCCGACGCTTTTGTTACGAGACCGACATCTTCTCCGACGTGTGTCGCTGAACAACTGAGAACTAAATCGCCCCGCTAAACCCCAAGCGGGGAGGTGAGAATTTCCACAAATGCGACACTCATGAATCGCGCCAACATCACGACATCCAAGTCGGTTCTCACCAGTATTCGTGCAATCAGTCGGGGCGACGCGGGCGATTCCCGCATCTTTCAGGCTCCATCCGCATTCCCGCCGGTGGTGAACCGAATGAATGTCATAGATAATATACGTTCCGAATCGGGCAGTTCTTTCAGGTTGGAGAAAGATTCTGATCGAAAATGAGGACCCTCACCCATGGTCCCCTCTCCCAATCGGTGGAAAATGAGGACCCTCACCCATGGTCCCTCTCCCAATCGGTGAAGTGGCTTCGCATTCCGTCGATGGGGAGGGAGGGCAGGGACCCGGTCGTGTTTTCTCCCATTGATCAATCACCCTGGGTGCAATGCCGTCACCATTGACAGGAATCTTCGGGGGCGGGGTCGCTAACCCATTGGCGGGAGGTCTGGAAGCCGTCCTTCAACGAGTCATAGTTGATCATCGTGTCTCCAGTCTGCTCCGCGCGCCGGACTTTGCCAGCGGGGGAAATCCCCAAGGGTCCGCTGACGAATGAATTCGGATTTCGGCGGGGATTTTTCCGGTCATGGCGCGCAAGCGATTGTCCGGGGATTGAAAACTTTCCCTTGCAATTCCCACAAAGTGTAAGCGAATGCTCCTACGCTTGTAGGATATGAGCGCCTGCACAGGAAAAACCGGATCCAGCTCCCGGCCCGCCCGCGGGCGCCCCGGCTCTCCCCGAATCTCGGAGGCGGAGTGGGCGGTGATGCGGATCGTCTGGCGGCAGCCGCCCGTCACCGCGAACCAGGTCACGGCGGCCCTGACCGCGCGCATGCATTGGAAACCGCGGACCGTGCAGACTCTGCTCAGCCGCCTCGTGCGAAAGGGGGTCCTGAGTTTCGAGAAGCGGGGCCGTGAATACTGGTTCTCCCCCGCGGTGGCGGAATCGGACTGCGTTCATCGGGAGAGCCGCTCCTTCCTGCAACGCGTGTTCGGCGGCCAACTGGCGCCGTTCCTGGCCACGTTTCTCGAACGCGAATCCCTCACACCGGAGGAACTGGCCGAACTGCGGCGCATCCTCGACAGGAAGTCCTGATGACCACTTTGCTATAATACCCACGGATTGCGGCGTTCGACGTCGAGCCAGCGGTTGTTCCCATTCTCGCCCGCGAAGCGTTCGATCTGCGGATTCCAGCGGAGCGGTTTCTTGTTCCAGTAGGCAAGGTTGCCGAGGTGGCAGACGGTGGCGCTGCGGGCGCCAATCTCCACGTCGCAGATCGGCTTTTCCCGCGTGCGCATGCAATCGAGCCAGTTCTGGAGATGATCCTCGCTGACCGGCAGGCGCATGTCGCCCACGTGAAGCGGCTCGCGTCTCAGCGAATCCGGAACCGACTCCAACACGCCGCGATTGACATGGATCGTGCCTTCCGTGCCGGTGAACGTCACTCCATTCTGCTGGATGTGGTACAGGTCGATGCCGTTGGCGTAGCGATAGGTCAGCAGCTTGATGTGCCGGCCTTCGGGGGGGATGATTTCGACCGGCCCGGTGTGGTCCATGCCGAGCCCCCATTGCGCGATGTCGAAGTGGTGCGCGCCCCAGTCGGTCATGCCGCCGCCGGAATATTCGCGGTAGTTGCGCCAGCGTGGATAGTGTTGATGGACGCCGACCGGGCTGAGCACCTCGCTCCAGCCGCGATAAGGGGCCGGACCCAGCCAGCGGTTCCAGTCGAGTCCGGCGGGGTTTCTGGTCTCGGGAAGATCGCACCAGTCCGAGGGACCGCCCACCCCCACGTGCACGGATTTCACCTGCCCGATGCGGCCGTTGCGGACGAGTTCGCAGGCGAGGCGGAAATTGGCCATGGAGCGCTGCTGGCTGCCGGTCTGGCAGACCCGTTCGTAATTGCGCACCGCGTTGGCCATCACCCGCGCCTCGCGAACCGTCAGGGAGAGGGGCGTCTCGCAATAGATGTCCTTCCCCGCCTCGGCGGCCCGCACCACCGGGATCGCGTGCCAGTGATCCGGCGTCGCCACCACCACTCCATCCACGTCGTCGCGCGCGAGCAATTCCAGAAAATCATTGGAGCCCGCGCAATCCTTGTAATCCTCGCGACCCGTCTGTTCCGCGTAAAACCGGTTCACCGTCTTCCGGGCGTGTTCGCGTCGCGTCGTGTCCACGTCGCAAACGGCGACGACCTGGGTATCCTTCTTTCGAAGAAAGGCATCGAGCAGCGCGTGTCCCTGTCTGCCGACACCGATGAACCCGAGGGTGATGCGGTCGCCCGGCGCGGAGCGGTTGACAGAGGATCGCGCGGACGACGGCAGAATCAACGGCGCGGCACCGGCCAGGAGGGTGGATTGCAGGAATTGACGTCGGGTGAATTTCGTTTTCATGGAGCAACAGGATGAACCGGATGCGGTGCGGCGAATGCGAACGGACCTACCATGACGCTGTCGGCGCCAGGATTCAACACGAAGTCGCTGAGAGCGGTTGTGGGCGGGAACCCTCTACCGCTTTCGACTGCCGGACGGGCGTTCATCCAGCGCACCCACCTCCCCACCCGCTCGAAAAGCGGCGAACCCGCTCCGCTCCATCGCCGCACTCCAAAACGTCGCCGCCTTCCGACGGGGCTTCCCGATCCGCGCGTCAGCGTTTTGGATGCGATCGCCGTGCGCCGGGCTTTCTCGTTGACGGTCGGGGGCTCCCGGTTACGATGCCCGACTGAACTACATTTGAAATTGAATCCAACGGAAACGAAAAATATGGCTGTTAAAGTTGCTATCAATGGGTTCGGCCGCATCGGGCGCCTGGTGTTTCGCGCCATCGCCGAACAGGGACTCCTTGGGAAGGACGTGGAAGTTGTCGCGGTCGGTGACATTGTGCCGGCGGACAATCTCGCGTATCTGCTGAAGTATGATTCCACGCAGGGCCCCTTCAACGGGAAGGTGTCTTCGAAGAAATCCTCCCCGGACCAGGCGGAGGATGACGTGCTGGTGGTCAATGGCAGCGAGATGCGCGTCGTCAGCGCCCGGGAACCCTCGGGACTTCCCTGGAAACAACTGGGCGTGCAGGTCGTGATCGAGTGCACCGGACTTTTCACCGATGCCCAGAAGTCCAAAGGCCATCTGGATGCCGGCGCGAAGAAGGTGATCATCTCCGCCCCTGGCAAGAACGAGGACATCACCGTCGTGATGGGGGTGAACCACGAGAAGTATGATCCCGCGAAACATCACATCATCTCGAACGCCTCCTGCACGACCAATTGCCTGGCTCCGCTCGTGCACGTGTTGTTGAAGGAAGGCTTCGGCATCGAGGAGGGGCTCATGACGACCATCCATGCCTACACGGCCACGCAGAAGATCGTGGACGGTCCCAGCAAGAAGGATTGGAAGGGCGGACGCAGCGCGGCAATCAACATCATTCCGTCCTCGACCGGCGCCGCGAAGGCCGTGGGCCTTGTCTGTCCCGAGGTGAAGGGCAAACTCACCGGCATGGCGTTCCGTGTACCGGTCCCCACGGTCTCCTGCGTCGATCTCACCGTCCGGACTGTCAAGGAGACGAGCTATGAGGAAATCTCCGCGGCGATGAAGAAGGCCAGCGAAACCTACCTCAAAGGTTATCTGGACCACACCACGGATGAGGTGGTGAGCTCGGATTTCATCCATTCCCGGATGTCCTCGATTTACGACAAGGGGGCCGGCATTGAGTTGAACAAGCGGTTTTTCAAGCTTGTGAGCTGGTACGACAACGAATGGGGCTATAGCAGCCGTGTGGCCGATCTGTTGACGTACATGATCGGCAAAGGGCTCTGATCCGCCGGCCTGGCCGGGTTTGTGAGCAGCGATCCCAAGCGGGGTCGCTGCTTTCCGTTTCCCGCCATCCGCCATGGCCGCATCTCCGGAAGTCTTGGAATTCCCGCGAGGGGTTCGCATTTACGATCCGCGCGACGCCCGCTATGTTCGTCATCGGACGGCCCGCGAGGGGGCCCGCAGTGTCCGACCGTCGTCATGCGGACCATCTATTTTGATTACAACGCCACGACACCGCTGGATCCGGCGGTTCGCGATGCCATGCTCCCGTTTCTGGATTCCATCCATGGCAATCCATCGAGCGTGCATCATGTCGGCCGTCAGGCGCGCGCTCTCCTCGACGAGGCCAGGGATCGTGTGGCCCGGGTCTGGTCTTGCAAGCCCGGAGAGGTGGTGTTCACAAGCGGTGGAACGGAAAGCAACAACCTGGCGGTATTCGGAACCGCCCGTCTGCTTCGGGACCGGGGCCGTCACCTGATCACGTCCGGCGTCGAGCATCACGCCGTGTTGCACGCCTTTCAGCACCTTGAGCGGAAGGAGGGTTTCAACGTGACCTTCCTTCCCGTGGATGGCGCCGGGCGCGTTTCGCCGGATGATTTGCTTCATGCCCTCCGGCCCGACACGATTCTCGTCAGCGTCATGGCGGCCAACAACGAGATCGGCACCCTGCAGCCGGTTGCCGAACTCGGCGCCATCTGCCGGGAGAAGGGAGTGCTGTTCCACACCGACGCCGTCCAATGGTTCGGCAAGGAACCCTTTGAACGCATGGATCAGTTCAACGCGGATCTGGTCGCCGTCTGCGCCCACAAGTTTCACGGCCCAAAGGGCGCCGGCGCGCTGTTCGTTCGCTCGCCCATCCATCCGGACCCGATTTTATACGGCGGCGGCCACGAGAATGAACGCCGTGCCGGCACGGAGAATCTTGCGGCCATCATCGGCCTGACCGAGGCCATGGAACGATTCGTTCGAATCCCCGTGTTCGACCCCGCGCTCCTGCGGCCATTGAGTGATCGGCTCCGGAAATCCGTGGAGTCGTTGGAAGGTGTGACGATTCGGGGAGCCGGCGTTCCGGGACTGGCGAACACGACGGCGGTGACCGTTCGCGGGGCCGACAGCATTGCATTGCTGGCCGGGCTGGACATGGAAGGGATCTGCGCGTCGAGCGGATCGGCTTGCTCCACCGGCTCGCTGGAACCGTCCCACGTGATCCTGGCGTTGGGCGCCAATTCGGAAGACGCCAATTCCCTGGTGCGTTTTTCCCTTGGCCGCGAATCGACGCTGGAGGAAGTGCGATGTGTCGAGGGCGTTTTGCCCGCCGTCATTGAGCGGATACGGTCATGCCAATAACCTGCCAGCCGATTGTGAACGAGGAGCCGCGTCGAGTGAACAAGTGGCACCTGGCCGCGAAACCGGATTTCGATCTCCAAGTTCTTGAGCAGTCCGCGTTTTCATAAGTGCTTGGCACATCCTTGACACCCCCGGTTGTTTGCATTATTCACACCCCTTAATAAGAAGATTTTTTTCCTCAAAAGAAGATATTCATTAAGAGCTCGATGAACCTCTCCATTGCCAAGGATCAAATTCTCCACGGCCTGCAATCCGTGCAGAATGTTGTCAGCACCCGCACGACGTTGCCAATCCTGTCGAATGTGCTGTTGAAGGCGGAGGGAAAGCGGCTGGAATTTACGGCCACCGACCTGGACGTGACGATCAGTTGCGCGGTGGAGGCTTCGGTGAAGACGCAGGGGGCGGCCACCGTGCCCGTGAAGAAGCTCTTCGGGATCGTGCGCGAGCTGGCCACGCCGGAGATTGAACTGGAGGTGGACGAGAAGCATGCGTGCATGATCCGGTCCGGCGCCTCGTTCTACAAAATCAACGGACTTTCAGCAGACGAGTTTCCGCCGTTCCCGGCGTTCAAGGAGACGCGCAAGGTGATGTTGCCGCAGGAAAAGGTTAAGGCGATGCTGCGCCGGACCTCGTTCGCCACCTCCACCGACGAGTCGCGTTACGTGTTGAACGGCATTTTCATCAATCTCAAGGAGCACAAACTGACGATGGTGGCCACGGACGGACGGCGGCTCGCCCTCGCGGAGGAGGAGGTGGATTTGTCCGCTGAAAGCCAGGGTGAATTCATCATTCCCAGCAAGGCGGTCAACGAGCTGAACCGCTTGTTGCAGGACAAGGGAGAACTGGAGATCCGGTTCACCGACAACCAGGTCGCCTGCACGTTAAATGATGACAAGGGGTTTTCGCTGGTGATCGTCTCGAAACTGGTCGAGGGGAACTATCCGAATTACAAGCAGGTGATCCCATCGGAGACGAAGGAACGCATCGCCATCGCTCGCGAGGAGTTGCTGCATGCCCTGCGCCGCGCGGAGATCATGACCAGTGAGAAATCGAACTCGGTCAAGTTCAGCCTTACGAAGAACAACCTCGCCATCACGGCCAACACGCCCGAGGTGGGCGAGGCCCGCGAAAGTCTGGCGGTGAACTACAAGGGCAAGGACATGGCGATTGCCTTTAACCCGGCGTATCTCATTGAGCCCCTGACGGCGTTGACCGATGACGAGGTCTATCTGGAGTTGATCGACGAGTTGAGCCCGGGCGTGCTCAAGGTCAACGGCCCCTACCTCTACGTCGTCATGCCGATGCGGTTGAGCTGATCGGGCCGCGTTTCGCCCGCCCGCCCGGTTGTCAATAACCTGTCAGCTTCCTGGAATAACTCTTCCGTGCATCCCTGAGGTGTCCGTCTAGGATGGCAGCCATGGCCTCCGACTACGCCGCGCTGCTGGAAGCGACGATCACTCATCTCGAATCCCTCAAACGCTCCGGCCGGCGTCATGTCCGCGTCAACGCGGCGCTTGTGCGCGCGCTGGAACAACCCATCAAAACGCCGAGCCCCGGGGTCCGACCGGCGGCGCCAACTCCCGTCCGTCCGTCCGCGGTGAATGCGGATGTTCCCGTGGCCGTGGTACCGTCTTTCGACAGCGAGCAACGGGCGGAGGGGAAGGCAAAGGCGGCGGCCATGGAGGAGCTTCGGCAAAGGGCGCTGATCTGTCAGAAATGTCCCCACCTTGTTCAATCGAGAACGCAGGTAGTGTTCGGCGTTGGGAGTGTGGATGCCGAGGTGATGTTCGTGGGGGAGGCCCCCGGGGCGGATGAAGACCGGCAGGGCGAGCCGTTCGTCGGGAAGGCGGGACAATTGTTGACCAGGATCATCCAGACGATGGGCTTGAGCCGGGAGACGGTTTACATTGCGAACATCCTGAAGTGCCGGCCGGACACCCCGGGCCAGAGCTTTGGAAACCGGAAGCCGACCACCGACGAAATGGGGACCTGCATTCCGTATCTGCACGAGCAGATCGATCTCGTCCGTCCGAAGGTTTTGGTGGCTCTGGGCGCCACGGCGATGGAAGGACTGCTGGGAAAGGGCGGGGGCATCACGAAACTGCGCGGACAATGGCACGAGTATCGGGACATTCCGCTGATGCCGACCTATCATCCGGCGTTTCTCCTGCGGAACCAGGCTTTGGGCGAGAAGCGCAAGGTGTGGGAGGACATGCTGAGCGTGATGGAACGACTGGGGATTCCCATCACGGAGAAGCATCGCGGCTATTTTCTGAAAGGACGCGAGTGATCGTCTTTCACCTTTCGCCTGCCGCCGCATCCTGTTAAAACGCGACCCATGTCAGCAAATCTCAGCATCGGATTTCTTGGCGCCGGGAGGATGGCGACGGCCCTGGCGAAGGGGTTCTTGAAGGCCGGGCTGGTGACTCCTAAAGGGGTCGTGGCGTCGGATATTTCCGGGGACGCGAGGAAGGCATTTGAAAAGGAGACCGGAGCCAGGGCCACGGCGGCCAGCCCGGAGGTGGCGCGCTTCGCCAAGGTGCTGCTCCTGGCGGTCAAGCCCGATCAGGTGAAGGAGGTCCTGAGCGGCATCCGCGAGCAGTTCAGCAGCGGGCACTGCCTCATCTCGATTGCGGCGGGTGTGCGCCTGGCCGTGATGGAGGAGGCGCTGGGCGGTGAAGCCCGGGTGGTGCGGGTGATGCCGAACACGCCCGCGCTGATCGGCGCGTCGGCCACCGCGTTCGCGCCCGGCGGAGCCGCCACGGCGAAGGATGTTCAATTGACACAGCGGCTCTTCTCCGCCGTGGGTCTCGCCTTTCAGGTTCGGGAGGATCTTCTGGATGCGGTGACCGGTCTCAGCGGGAGCGGACCGGCGTATGTGTATGCCATGATCGAGGCCTTGAGCGATGGCGGTGTGGCTTGCGGCCTGCCCAGGGAAGTGGCGACCCGGCTGGCGGCGCAAACCGTGAAGGGCGGCGCGCAGATGGTGCTGGAGACGGGGCAACATCCGGGGCTGCTGAAGGACATGGTCACCAGTCCGGGTGGGACGACCATCGAGGGATTGCATGAGCTGGAGAGGGGCGGCCTGCGGGCCACGATCATGAACGCGGTGCGTGTCGCCGCCCGCAAATCCCGCCGCATGGGCAGGAAATGAATCGCGGATGGGAGAAGAACCGCGAATTTGTAATGTCCACGCCAGCCGATTCCAGTCAGCTTCGCGTGGCGAGGATTGAGCGACCCGCTCCGCGCGGACGTGAAGGTGGTGTGGGGATGCGATCATCCCGATGAAACGCAGGAGACATTCGGCAGGATGAGTTTTCCGTCACCAACTGAAAAGCAGGCCCGGATACTCTGGGTCTCGATCACCGCGCTGGCGGTGGCGGTGCTGCTGGCGCTCGTCGGCGTGTTCATCCTTGGCATGGCGTGGGTGGTGAACCGGCTGTCGTCGGTGCTCCTGCCCCTGGCGGTGGCCGGCATCATGGCGTATCTGCTGGATCCGGTCGTGGACTACTTCGAGCGGAGGCGCATGCCCCGCCACTGGGCGATTCTGTCGGTGTTTTTTCTGGCGGTCCTGCTGGTGGTCGCGCTCCTTGCCACGGTGATCCCCCAGTTGGTGCATGAGGTCGGCGATCTGGTGAAGAACGTGCCGGGTTACGCGCGGGATTTCGGGACGCGGTTGAGCGACTGGCTGAGGAATTCGCCCATGGGTAATCGGGCGCAGGAGATCTGGGAGGAGTTTCGCCCAAGAATTCAGACGTGGAGCGCGGAGGCGGTGCCGGTGGTGTCCGGATGGTTGTTAGCCCAGATGGGCAAGGCGGCCGGCTGGTTCGGCCTGCTGGTGGGATTCTTCCTCATACCGGTTTACATCTTTTATTTTCTGCTCGAGAAACGCGGCATTGCGGGCCGCTGGACGGATTACCTGCCCGTCCATGAGTCGAAATGGAAGGACGAACTGGTCTTCTGCATCAAATCGGTCAATGACAACCTGATCGTCTTCTTTCGGGGCCAGGTGCTCGTCGCGATGTGTGTCGGGCTGCTGACAACGCTGGGGTTCTTCCTGATCGGCTTGCAATACGCGCTGGTGCTCGGGGTCATGACCGGCGTCCTGGGCATCATCCCGTATCTGGGAGTGATGGCGAGCATCATTCCGGCGGTCATCCTCGGCATCGTCCAGTTTGGCGATTGGCGCGTGTTGTTGGTGGTCCTGGTGTTCGTGATCGTGCAGGCCGCGGAGGGGCTGGTCATTTCCCCGAAGATCATGGGCGACCGTGTTCGGATGCATCCGTTGACCATCATCATCGCGGTGATGGTGGGGACGACCCTGATGGGCGGCATTCTCGGCGGCATTCTCGCGATTCCACTCACCGCGGTATTGCGCACCCTCATGTTCCGCTACGTCTGGAAACGCCGTGGCGGGAAGAAATGAAGGGGGGGCGCGGTTCTTCATCGCGCCTTCTATCAACCGCAAACCCGGGTGCCGGCCTGGCCGATGTGAAGGATGCGGACATCGACGGCCCTCATCCCGGCGGCTTTGATGGCTTGGAGACCGAGGTCCGTGTCCTCATACGCCTGGCAGTGGCGCGGTTCGATGCCCAGGCGGCGCGCGGCCTCCAGAAAGATGTCGGGCGCGGGTTTCTGGCATTCCACATCCTCACTGGTCACCACGGCGGCGAAAAGATCGCGGATGCCGAGGTGTCGCAACACCTGTTCGATCACCTGGCGTGTGCCGCCGGAGGCGACCGCCATGGGGATTCTGCCGAAGTATTCGCGCGCGATGCCGACGACCTGGTTGATGGGTTCGACCTGGGCGATCAGGGGCAGGTATT
>DATKEE010000425.1:0-4733 GCA_035544555.1 Candidatus Methylomirabilota bacterium | reverse complement strand
ATTCGCTGATTCGTTTCGAGGTGCCCGAGGACGGAGTGTATTTCCTCGAGTTGCGCGACTTCCAATTTCGCGGGGGCGGCGGGTACAAGTATCACCTGATGGCGGGAGCCATTCCGTATGTGGATCGAATTTTTCCGCCGGGCGGACGGATTGGCGGTGAGGTGAAGCTATCGCTGACAGGGGACAATCTGAAAGGGGCGGAGTCGCTGACGTTGCGGATTGCGGCGGACGCGAAGCCGGGGATCGAGGAATTCCGGGCGCTGACGGAGAGGGGCGCGGCAAATCCGGTGAGCTTTCATGTGGGTGTTCACGAGGAGACGATTGAGGAGGAACCGAATGACACCCGGGAACAGGCGGGAGCGCTGACGTTGCCGGTGACGGTGAGCGGACGAGTTGGAAGCGCAGGGGACGTGGACTGGTTCAAGTTCGCGGTGAAGCAGGGGGAGCATTTTGTCTTTGAGGCGCTGGCAAATCGTTTGGGATCCCCGCTGGACGTGCTGTTGACCCTGACGGACGCCCAAGGGACGGTGCTGGCGCGCAATGACGACGCGAGTGGCATGGACGCGCGACTGGCGCATACTTTCAACAACGAGGGGGAATACTTTGTCGAGGTACGGGATTTATTGGAGCGCGGAGGGGAGGCGTTCGCCTATCGGTTGGTGATCGGACCGCCTGAGGGCCAGGAATTGACCGCGCGGTTGTTGAATGACACGCCGGTGCTGCATCAGGGCGGGCGGGTGCCCGTGCGGGTGGAGGTGACGCGTTCCGGATTCGGCGGGGCGGTTGAGATATTCGGCCGCGACTTGCCGGAGGGCATCTCAAGTGATGTGGCGTTGATACCGGCGGAGTTGAATGCGGGATGGTTGTTTCTTGAGGCGGAACCCGGCGCGAATCCCGGCCACGGCAGGTTCGAACTGGAGGCGCGGGCGCTGGTTGGCGGATCGGTGTTGAAAGCCCCGGTGCTGCCGTTGTCGAACGAACGGCCGGTGAAGGAGGCATTCGTCACGGTGCGGGAGCCGGCGCCATTCTCAGTGAGGATGCTGACCCTGAGCGCGCGGATGGAGCAGAATCAATCGGCGGAGATTCTGGTGGAGGCGACACGACGGCCGGGATTTGAAGGGGAAATCAAGGTGATGCTCGAGGGATACTCGGAGGGCAAGGAGCCGATCACAAAGAGTTTTGATGTGGGCGCGGTGACGCTGAAATCCGGGGAAACCCTCGCCCGCCTGAACCCGCGGGCCAAACTGGATGCTGAAACGGGGACGCGATCGGTGTTCGCACGGGCGGAAGCGACGATCAACGGGCAGGCTGCTTCGGTTTACAGCGAACCCATCGCGGTGACGGTGGGAGAGTTTCCCTTCGCGCTGTCGAGTTCGCTGCCGCGGGTGACATTGACGGCATTGCCGGACGGGGCGTCGTCGGCGGCGGGAGAGGCGGAGTTCTCGGTGAAGGTGACCCGGCGGGGTTGGTTCACGGAGGACGTGGCGCTGGCGTTGGAGGGATTGCCGGAGGGAATTTCCGCGACCAGCACCAACCTGCCTCGCGGTCAGGCGGAGGCGGCCTACCGGTTGAAGGCGTCGGAGAAAGCCGAACCTGGAAAGACCCATCCGGTGACGATTGTCGGGACGGCCAATGTGAACGGGAGAAACTACCAACTCAAGGGGCCGACGGTGTCGGTGATTGTCAATGCGCCGGCCGAGTTGGCGGAGACGAGCGGGGAATGAGAGTCATGCGTGTAACGAAAAATTTAAAGAGCCTCGGGCGGATCATGCGGAACCCAGTGAGGTCCGACGAATGGGACGAATGGGGCCGATCTGTCCTGGAGGACGTGGACAGGGTGCCATCTGCGGCGCTGCTTTCGGCTGGGAAAGGCCGCTGCTCTGGAATGTTGTTTGTGGGTGTGTTCGCGGCCTGGCTGGCGGTGGCCGGCAGTTCCCGGGCGGCCGATGAGAATGGGGTGAGTTATTACCAGGACATTGTTCCGATCCTCAAACAGAGCTGCACGGAATGCCACAATCCCAACAAGGCAAAGGGCAAACTGGACCTGACCACGTATGAGGGGTTCCTCAAGGGCGGGAAGAGCGGGGCGGGCTTTGTGGCGGGCGATCCGGACCGGAGCCGCGTCTTCGAGGAAATCTCGGGGGACCAGCCCGCGATGCCGGAGGATGGCGACGCGCTGACGGCGGGGGAGGTGGAATTGATGGCGCGTTGGATTCGGGAGGGCGCCGGGGATGACACGCCCGCGGAGCTGGCGAACCGGTTCCAATTGAAGGAGCCTCCGCATTACACGGTGCCACCGGTCATTTCGGCGATGGCCTGGTCGCCGGACGGTGAACTGCTGGCGGTGCCCGGGTACCACGAGGTGATTCTTCTGCGGGGTGACAATGCCGAACGCGTGGCGCGTTTGGTCGGGGAGTCGCCGCGGATCGAGTCGCTGGCCTTTTCCAGGGACGGCAGTCTGCTGGCGGTGAGCGGCGGGGCGCCGGCGGTGTTTGGCGAGGTGCAGATTTGGAACGTCGCGCAACGGAGGCTGGTGAACGCGTTCAAGGTGTCGGGTGATTCATTGTATGGGGTCTCCTTCCCACCGGACGGAAAGTCGGTCGCATTCGGCGGGGCGGATCATTCGGTGCGCGTCCTGTCGGTCGAGGACGGCCGGGAGTTGATGAAGTTCGACAATCACTCGGACTGGGTGTTTGGAACGGCCTGGACGGTGGATGGGAGCCGGCTGTTGAGCGGGAGTCGGGACCAGGCGATGAAGTTGATCGGGGTTGAGAACGGGCAGTTCATCGACGACGTGAACAAGCTGCTGGAACCGGTGCTGTGCATGGCGCGCCATCCCACGGCGGACCAGGTGTTGTATGGGGGCGAACTGGGCACCCCGAGGCTCTACCGCATTTCGGACAACCAGGGCCGGACAGCGGCGAACAATGATGTCAATCTGTTGCGCGCGTTCGAACGTCAACCAGGCCCGGTGTGCGCGGTGGCCTTTGCGCCGGACGGGCAGACCGTTGCGGTGGGAAACACCCAGGGGGAGGCAAGGCTCTACCGGGCGGACAATGGGGAACGGAAGGCCACGCTGGGCGGGCACGACGGAGCGGTGTTTGCCCTGGCGTTTCATCCGCGGGAGACATGGATAGCCAGCGGGGGATTCGACGGCAAGGTGCGGTTGTTCGACACGGGAACGGGCGAATTGCTGAAGGAGTTCGTGCCGGTGCCGATTGGGCCGAGCGAAGCTTCGACGAATGTGGCGGGTGTTCACCGTTGAGGGAGGGTTTCCAGAATGGCGCGAGTTGCATGGGGCGCGGCAATCCGGCAGAGTCATCGGATTGAATGAGTGAGGCAGTGTTGAGCGAACCGTTCCTCGCCCGGGCCGCCGGCTGGCAGGCCATGAAGGAGGCCCGGAGTCTGTTGGCGGCAGGGAAGGTTTTCCACTCGGACTGGACCCCGCCCATGTTGAAGGGAGAGGTCCAAGGCGGAACCGTCCGCTATCGCGCGGGTCTGCGCATCCAGAGCGCGACCCACATCGACAACCTCTGCACGTGCCGGCAATCGCGCGAGTGGGGGACGTTGTGCGCCCATTCGGTGGCGGTCGGCCTCCATCACTTGAATCCCGGGAAGGGAGAGGCTCCGGTCGCGGCCGTCGAAAGGGGGGGCAGCAAGCCGGCGGCAGGAGAGTTATCGCTCAACCCGGATCGGCCCCGGCGCTGGCGTGCGGCCGGTGGCGAGGAGAACGATGAACCCTTGTCGGTGCACGTCATCCTGCCGCCCAATCCCGCCGAGGCGGTCGCGCGTGGAAAAGTCATGCTGGTCCTGGAAGGGGAATGGGATGGCAAACGACGCCCCCTGAATTCGCTGCCTGCCGACCGGCTTTTTGCGGTTCAACCCGGGGACGAGTCGTTGCTGGATGAGATCGAGCGGCTGTCGGGGGGGGCGACACCGGGAATGGTGATGTTGAGCGGTGGGGATTTCGCCCGCGTGCTGGAACGTCTGATCGACCATCCCCGGATCACTGCCGGCAAATCGAAACCAATCACCGTGTCGTCACAGTCCGCTTCGTCCCGGGTGCGGGCGCGCTTGCAGTCGTCGGGAGAGATCGAACTGCGACTGGAGTCGGGGTTGGAGGGGGCGTTGGTGCATGGGGAGACGGCGATCTGGACGTTGGCCGGTCGGACGTTTCAACGAATGGGATTGCCCGCGTGTCTTCATCCTTTGGTTCGGGGGCCGATGCGCTTGGAACGGCCGGAGGTTCCGACGTTTCTGATGCGGGATTGGCCGCGGCTCCGGCAGGAATGCGAACTGGATGCAGATTTTACGCCCGAAGACTTCGTCCTGGAGCCTCTCGCGCCGCGGTTCCGGCTGGAACTTGAAGGCGGCCTTGCCCAGCTTCGAGCGAAGTTGTCCGCGCTGTACGGCGAGCGGACGTTTCCACTCGGCGGACGGGCGGCATCGGAGGCTCACTGGATTCCCGCCGCGGATTCTCAGATCGCGTATTCGACGCGCGATTTGGCGGCTGAACGTGAGGCGCTGGCGCGACTGATCCGCGCGGGATTTTCCGAGCCGGACGGTGAGGGCCGGCTGCACCTCAAGGGGCAGGATTCGGTGCTGCGGTTCCTTGCGATGGAATACCCGCGTTGCCAGAGGGAGTGGACCGTGACGCTGGAGGAGCGTCTGGAACGGAGCACGCGGGACAAGGTGGAGCGGATCGAGCCCGAGTTTCGTGTGACCGGATCGGG
>DATKEE010000424.1:0-6222 GCA_035544555.1 Candidatus Methylomirabilota bacterium | reverse complement strand
GGGATCGCCTGAGATCACTTCGAAAACATCCAGAAATTGGGCATTTCAAGGTTTGATTGATACGCAGCGAGCAAATCAAAAACATCGTTTGCATCGGACATTCGAATCCTTCCAGTTCGCCGCACGGTATGCGTGCAGGTTGTGAGGGTCAGGACTCGAAGACTAGGGGTCGATTCGTGTTGTCCAGAAAATGAATTCAGAATTGTTCGCCGCATCCCGGGCGTGCGACGGAAGCACCGAGGGAAATCGGAGCGCCAATCTCCGATCCGGCAAGTGTCGCCCGTTCCGCACCGCGTCCTCCGGCTTGGTAGCAGCGGACGTGAGTCCGCTCTGACCCTCGTTGACGGGGCAGGACTGCCGAATGCTGAACTCGCAACCACACCCGCGCAAACGCTGGACGGGCGCTGAATCGGATGGGGTGAGCTGGCTGGGGATTCGGAAGATTGAATGGGATCGGTTGGGAAGTGATCCGACTGACGTCGGATGCTACGAGGAGGAGGATGGGCATGCGTTCTCCCGCCTGGTAGCAGCGGACGTGAGTCCGCTCTGACCCTCGGTGGGGATTCGGGGCGTCGAAGGGGATCGGTTGGGAAGTGATCCGACTGACGTCGGATGCTACGGGGAGGAATGGGGGGCGGAATTCCGGCGGGGAAGCGGTGAAAAACCGTCCGCGTGATAGGAGCTGCGGACCAGGGGGCCACTGGCAACGTGGACAAAACCCTTGGCTTTGGCGATCTCCCGCAATTCATGGAACCTTTCCGGCCTCACGAATTCCACCACGGACAGGTGTTTCAGCGAGGGCTGGAGGTACTGGCCCAAAGTCAGGATGTCGCATCCCACTTTCCGCAAATCGTCCATCGCCGTCAGAATCTCGTCCACCGTCTCCCCCAGCCCCAACATCATGCCGGACTTCGTATAAACCGAATCGCCACGCCGCCGCTTCACGGTTCTCAGCACTTCCAGGGATCGATCATACATTGCCCGGGAACGCACTGCCGGCGTGAGGCGTCGAACGGTTTCCAGGTTGTGATTGAAGATCTCCGGTTGGGCGGAGAGCACGATGTCGATGGCCTGGTCGCTTCCGTTGAAATCGGGGACCAGGATTTCGATGACGATCCCCGGATTGGCCATGCGCACGGCCGTGATGGTCCGCCGGAAATGATCGGCGCCGCCATCGGGCAGGTCATCACGGGCGACGGCGGTGATGACGACGTGTTTGAGGTTCATGCGGCGAGCGGCCTCCGCGACGCGGTCCGGTTCGTCCTGTTCAAGCGCGAATGGGCGGGCAGTGGAGACGGCGCAGAACGAGCAGGCGCGCGTGCAGCGGTCCCCGGCGATCATGAAGGTTGCCGTGCCCTTGCTCCAGCATTCCCAGTGATTGGGGCATTTCGCGCTTTCGCAAACGGTGTGAAGTCGCAGGTCCTCCAGCAGATTCCGGGTGCGGGCAAATCGATTCTCCGTTGGCAGCGGGAGACGCAGCCAATGGGGAATGCGCGGGCGGGGCTTTTGTGCTGTGGAGGTGCTACTCATGCAACAGGCTGGACAGGTTACCGCGTTGACGGAGGCGCGACAACCCTCATCCCCGTGGCGGCAGCGTTTTCCAAAACCCGGCCAGTTCATCGACGCCGAAATCCGCCAGGATCTCCCCGTCCACTTCGATGACCGGCGCCAGGGTCTGGCCGCTCAATTCGATCATTTCGCGTCTGGCCGCCGCGTCGGAGGTGACATCCAGGGTTTCGTAGGCGATGCCGCGCTCATTCAGCCAGTCCATGGCTTCGTGGCACCAGCCGCAATACGGTTTGATGAAGAGTCGGACACTCAGGGGGTTCATGTGAAATGCACGCGGGGGGAATTCCCGGGAACAAGTTGCCTGTTGAACGCCTGAACCAAAGCGCGGACTGCCTTGTCCGAGAGGGATTGGCGCCGGGTTCGCGCGCACAAGGCTGTCCCCGCTCCAGGGGCTGGTGCATGGGGAGAGAAAGGTTGAGGAGTCATTCCCATTTACATCAACCTCCGCGGGTCGGGCGATCCTGGCTCCGTGATGATGGTGTCGTCGTGTTCGTAACCAGGAGCGCAGCAGCAGAGCAACCGGAGCGCTTGAGCGCCGGTGTTCCACAGTTTGTGCCGTTGTCCGGGAGGAATCGCGATGGCGTCGCCGGTTTTGACCCCCCGTGTTTCCTTCCCGATACGCAATTCACCACTGCCATGGGTGATGTAATAGATCTCCTCCGCCTTGGGGTGGTAATGCTCGAGCGTGCTGCCGCCGACGGGCACCCGGGCTTCGGCCAGGCTTTGATTTCGGATGGCGGAGTTGCGGTGGGCAAGCAACTCGCGAATCTCGGAGCCGTCCTTGGTTGTAAAGGCGGGCACGTCGGTCAAATTCTTAATGTCCATGAGGGTCGAGGGCTTTCGTGGGCCGGCGGGAACTGTGAACCAGAATGATTGCGCCGGCAACCGGGGTTATGAAAATCCATTGACCGGACCGCCGCTGGGAATAGGGTGGGCGCATGGAACATTCGCCAGGATTCCTGAAGCTGGTCAACGACGCCCGGTCCCGGGTCCGCGAAATCACAGTAGACGAGGCGAGAAGCCTTTTGGCGGCGAAGCCGGATGTGACCCTGATCGATGTACGGGAGGATCATGAGTGGCAAAAGGGCCATGCCGTGGAGGCGAGGCATCTGGGCAAGGGAATCCTGGAACGCGATCTGGAGAAGACAATCCCCGATCCGGATGCCGAGATCATCATGTATTGCGGGGGCGGTTATCGATCGGCCCTGACTGCGGATGCGGCCCAACGGATGGGGTATCGCAATGTGGCTTCATTGGCGGGTGGGTACAAGGCGATGGTGGCGGCGGGATGGCCGATGAAGGCGGACAGGCTCTAAAGCCGGGCGACCAGCAACTCGCGTTGGAAGATGAGTTCCTTGGGCAGGTGGGAATAGAGTTTCAGGAACAGTTCGTCCTGCTGGATGAGTTCGCGCCGCCAGTCCTCCATCTCGATGCTTTGCGCCGCCTGGAGTTTCTCCGGATTGAAGTCCTTCATGCCTCCGAGGTCGAAGTCGTCCGGACCGGGCACCCAGCCGAGCGGGGTTTCATTGGCGCCGGAGCGGCCGCGGCAACGTTCGACGATCCATTTCAGCACGCGCATGTTTTCGCCGAAGCCCGGCCAGAGCAGGCAGCCGTTTTGGTCCCGGCGAAACCAGTTGACGTGAAAGATGCGGGGGGGGATGAGGAGTTGTTTGCGGAGGTTCAGCCAGTGCTTGAAGTAATCGCCCATGTTATAGCCGCAGAAGGGCAGCATCGCCATGGGATCGCGGCGGACCCGGCCCACCTGCCCGGCGGCCGCGGCGGTGGTCTCCGAACTCATGGTGGCCCCGACATACACCCCGTGGATCCAGTTGAAGGCCTGGTACACCAGCGGCATGGTGCCGGCGCGCCGCCCACCGAAGAGGATCGCGCTGATCGGGACGCCATTCGGATCGTTGGCCTCGGGCGCAAGCATGGGGTTGTTGGACATGGGCGCGGTGAAGCGGCTGTTGGGATGCGCGGCCTTCCCGGAGGACTCCGGACTCCAGGGATTGCCTTGCCAATCGATGAGATTCTTCGGAGGAGCGTTGTCCTTGCCTTCCCACCAGATGTCGCCGTCGGGTGTGATCGCCACGTTGGTGAAGAGGGTGTCCCAGGCAATGGTGCGCATGGCGTTGGGGTTGGACATTTCGTTCGTGCCCGGCAGGACACCGAAATATCCGGCTTCAGGATTGATGGCGTAGAGCCGCCCGTCGGGTCCGGGTTTCATCCATGCGATGTCGTCGCCCACCGTCCACACCTTCCAGCCCTTGAAATGTTCCGGCGGGATGAGCATCGCAAAATTGGTCTTCCCGCAGGCGCTGGGAAAGGCGCCCGCGACATAGGTCCGTTTTCCGTCCGGTGATTCGACTCCGAGGATCAACATGTGTTCGGCCAGCCAGCCTTCCTGGCGTCCGAGGTAGGAGGCGATGCGGAGGGCGAGGCATTTTTTTCCCAGGAGCGCGTTGCCTCCATAGGCGGAACCCACCGAGATGATGGTGTTGTCCTGGGGGAAATGGCAGATGTAGCGGCGGTCGGGATTGACGTCGAGCATGCAGTGGAGCCCGCGGTTGAAGTCGGCTCCCTCCCCCAGGGTGTCGAGGGCGACGCGTCCCATGCGTGTCATGATGCGCATGCTGAGGACGACGTAAATGGAATCGGTCAGTTCGACGCCCACTTTGCTCATGGGGGATCCGACGGGACCCATGAGGTAGGGGACCACGTAGAGAGTCCTGCCCTTCATGGAACCGCGAGCGTAACCGAGGAGCCGGTCATACATCTGGCGGGGAGGGGCCCAATTGTTGGTGGGGCCGGCGTCCTCCGCCCTTGGGGTGCACACGTAGGTACATTGCTCGACCCGGGCGACGTCGTTGGGGTTCGAGCGATGGTAATAACATCCCGGCCACTTCTTCTGATCCAACGGCAGGAGAACACCCTGCTCCACCGCGAGCCGCGTCAGGTGCTCCTTTTCCTCCGGGGAACCATCGCACCAGAAAACCTGGTCCGGTTGACACAGTCGTCGCATTTCATCGACCCAGGATTGGAGGGCCGCGTTATGGGTGGAGCAGCTTCCTGGTGCACTCATGATTTTGATTCGAAGAGCATGGTTTCGTTTGACGGACGCGGCTGACGAGGTGGAGCGATTGACAGGGTTGCCGTCCTGGCTTCCGCCAAGAGGTCCTCACCGGTGTGGTTGAACTTGCCTCCCATGATGCAGGGCGGAATCGAGCATCAGGAGTTCTCCGATACTCTCGAGTGTCAGGATGCCCACCAGACGATCCTCGCGAACAACCGGAACGGTGAAACAGCCACCCTCTCGCATTGCTTCAAGCGTCCGGCGGAGGGAATCGGTTTCGCGGACGACTTTGCAGCCGGAGGTCAAGGCCTCGCGCACCGGGGAGTCACCATTGCGTTCCGACAAGGCCTTGAGCAGGTCGTCCCGACGCAACATGCCCGCCACCCGGCCGCCTTCCAGGACGGGGAAATCCTGCTGGGAACCGGCGATCAGTTCCTCGGACGCCCTGAAGAGGGGGTCGTCGGCCGACAGCGACTGAAAGCGGGTGATCATCGCGTCACTGACCTTGAGATCATTGATCACCTGATTGACCTCGGCCTGGCGGGCCTCCGCGCGGGCGCCGAAGAAGACGAAGACGGCGATGAGGATCAGGAAGGGATTGAGGTAGAGGCCGGCCACAGCAAAGACGACGGCCATGGCCTGACCGATGGCCGACGCCACGCGCGTGGCCCGGAGCCGATCGATCCGCATGGAGAGCAAGGCGCGCAGGACACGGCCGCCATCCATGGGGAACGCGGGGAGCATGTTGAACCCCACGAGGAGCAGGTTCACGAGGAGCAGATTGAGCAGGAATCCGCCACCCACCAGATCGAGCTCGAAGTAGCTTCCTCCGAGCACCGCGATGATGCCGGCGAGAATGGCGGCGATGGCGACGTTGACGGCGGGTCCGGCGACGGCGACCCAGAATTCGTGGCGCGGGTCCTCGGGCATTCGTTCCAGACGGGCGAGTCCTCCAATGGGCAGCAGCGTGATGTCGCGCGTGCGGATGTCATATCGACGGGCCATGAGAGCATGGCCGAGTTCATGGAGAACGACGCAGCCAAACACGGCAAGAACGAAGCCGGCTCCGCGGAGCGCGGCCACCAGGCCCTGACCCTGATGGAGAAAGACGAAAAAGATCCACGCGATCAACAACAGGAAGCTCCAATGCATGAAGATTCCGATGCCCGCGATGGTGCCGAGTTTGAGAGACCATTTCATCGGTTGTTCCGTTTTCAAAACGCGGTGGGACAGTCGTTTGAAGGGAGGACGTCCACTCGCGGTTGAAAATGCCGCCACACATTAAGGGGTGTGAGAGGCGCGTGCAACCACGCGACCTGCGGCGGAGAGGACCGCGGGTGTGGGGAGCACCACCAACGTCCTCACACGATGGTGGTGATGGAAATTCCACAATAGCCGGGACTGCCCCGTTTTTGTTCGAGGCTTTGCTTTCCGGGAATTGGCGTTAGGATGGACGGGTGATGACTTCCGGCCCTGCTGACGCCCCTCACCTCGTGCTTTACGACGGCGATTGTCCCATGTGCACATTCCAGATGCGGACCATCACCTGGCTGGACTGGTTCAACACGGTGAAGTTCCTG
>DATKEE010000423.1:0-2577 GCA_035544555.1 Candidatus Methylomirabilota bacterium | reverse complement strand
CGCGGATGAAGGAATCACTGTCGGTATCGGTATCGGAATCGGTATCGCTATCGTTTCCTGTTTTGTTCCCCCTGTTCATCCGGAATAATAAGTTTCCCGCATTCAGGACTCGGTTCTTGTTTCCTTTCGATCCCGATTTCGATTTCGATTTTGAACTCGATACAGGGGACGGCCGGCCATCGTTCCCGCCGCTTGCGTGTCGTCGGGGAAACGGGCACAAAGGGGGGTGCTCCTATGAAATCCAAAGCAAACAACCAGGACCGGTTTGTGATCATCATGGCGGGTGGACGCGGGGAGCGTTTCTGGCCGCTCAGCCGTGAATCGACACCGAAGCAATTGTTGTCCCTGCTGGGCAAACGATCCCTTCTGCAACAGGCCGTGGACCGGGTCACCCCGCTGGTGCCGTTGAAGAACATTTACGTCATCACCAACGTGGCGCAGGCGGATGCCGTCCGGAAACAACTGCCCAGGCTGCCGCGTGCCAACGTGGTGGCCGAGCCGGTGGGACGGGACACGTGCGCGGCGGTGGCATTGGGCGCGGCCCTGGTGGGCGCGCGGTCCACGACGGGGGTCATGGCGGTTCTACCGGCGGATCATGTGATTCCCGGGGAGAAACCGTTTCAGCAAGTGTTGAGCGATGCCTTTGACTTGGCGGGCCGCGGGCAGGTGATTGTGACGATTGGCATCAAGCCGACCGAACCCGCGACCGGCTATGGCTATATTCACACGGGGAACGAGCTGCCCCCGCCGGCCGGTGTGAAGCGATACAAGACCGCCTTTTATAAGGCGCTTCAGTTCGTGGAGAAACCGCATCACGACAAGGCGGTGGAATACGTGAAGAGCGGGTGCTATCGATGGAACGCGGGGATGTTCGTCTGGTCGTTTGTCACGATCACGGAGGGATTGAGGACGCATCAGCCGGAGATCGCGGAGGCGGTGCAACGCTGGTTCAAGGTAGCCGGCACCCCGAAGCTGGCGAAGGCGCTGGCGAAGGATTATCCGGACATCAAAAAAATCTCGATTGATTACGCCCTGATGGAGCGCGCGCACAACGTCGTGGTGGCGGACGGGAGTTTCGAATGGGACGATCTCGGAGCATGGAACGCCCTGGCCCGGCATCTGAAGCCCGACGCCGCGGGCAACTGCGCGATTGGGGATTTCATCCACGTGGACGCAGAGCGGAATCTGATTTACGACGCGCGGACGAAGAAGCATCGCGCGCCGGTGGCGGTGGTGGGGCAGCGGGACACGATCCTGGTGTTGACGGATGACGCGACGCTGCTGGTGCACAAGAGCCAGGCGCAGAAGGTCAAGGAACTGGTGAAACGGCTGGGGGAAGACAAGGGGAAGCGGAAGCTGGTCTGAAATTTTTCGTGACAGAATTGTGACGAACAGGTGACAAAGGGGCGCTCCGGCGCGGTGGATTGCAGGCGGAACCGGCACCACGATCATGGCCATACTGACGAATCTGTTCGGGGAATCGCCCTTTGGCGCTCTTGAGGCCCATGGGGAGAAAGTGCATGAATGCGTCCGGTTGTTGGGGGACGTCTTCCGGGCGGTGCGGGAGGGGAATCACGAGGAACTCCGCGAGCTGGCCGGACGGGTGGCGAAGGTGGAGAGCGAGGCGGACGACATCCGCAATCGATTGCATGAACTGCTCGCCTCGCGGGTGTTGTTGCCGATGCGCCGGGAGGATCTCTTCAACATTCTCGAGCACCAGGATTCCATGGCGGACCGCGCGGAGGATATTGTCCAGACGCTGACCTACCGGGACATGACGTTGCCGGCCCCGCTGATGGACGAAGTGGACATCTACGTCGCGATGGTGCTTCGAAACTGCGAACTGGCGGCCGGGATCATGTCCAAGCTGGATTTGCTGGTGGAGGCATCCTTCAGCGGGCGGGACGCGGTGACGGTGTCGCGGCTGATCACGGAGCTGGCGGAGCGGGACGACGAGGTCAAGCCGGCTCAGATCGAACTCACGCGGAAGCTGCTGGCCGCCGAGAACCGGATTTCGCCCGTGGAAGCGGTCCTTTGGATGGATGTGATCGGTTATCTGGCCAGCCTGTCGCGGAACGCGGACCGCACGGGTAACGGGATTCGCATGACCCTTCAAGTTCCCCCCTCGAAGTAACCCTCATGTTTCTTTCCCTCTTCGAAACGGCGCTCCCGTACGGCGTGATCCTGATGATCCTGGGGCTGGCCATCGGCTTTTACATGGCCTGGAGCATCGGGGCCAATGATGTGGCGAATGCCATGGGCACCTCCGTGGGATCGGGCGGACTGACGTTGAAGCAGGCAGTCGTCATCGCGGCGATCATGGAGGTGGCGGGAGCGGTGCTGGTGGGCACGCACGTGTCCGAGACGGTGCGGGGGAAGATGTTCGATCCGTTCCAATTCGATCCGCAACAGCTTGTTCTCGGGTTCATGGCGGCGCTGCTCGGGGCGGCCGTCTGGTTGCAGGTGGCGTCCTATTTTGGCTGGCCGGTTTCCACCACGCATTCGATCGTCGGGGCGGTGGTGGGGATCGGGGTGTTGCTCGGGGGCATGGAGGTCATTTACTGGGATAAGATCGGG
>DATKEE010000422.1:0-4691 GCA_035544555.1 Candidatus Methylomirabilota bacterium | reverse complement strand
TTCAGGATTGCGTCCGGCAGATTTGCTTCCGGTGATGCTGGACACCCTCCTTTATTGGCTGGCGAGATTGCTGGTCGGCGTGCTTCAAGCCCTGCCGCTGGGACTGGTGGCGCGCGTCGGCCGCTGGGGGGGAGCGATGGCTTACCGACTGGACGGACGTCATCGCCGGGTGGCGCTGGAGAACCTGCGCCAGTGTTTCGGCGGGGAATGGACCGGGGAGCAGATCCGGGAGATGGCGCGCGAGAACTTCCGCCGACTCGGGGAGAATTACTGTTCGGCCATCAAGACCGCGGCGATGTCCGACGAGGAACTGGAGGGACGGATCGAGACCTTGGGTCTCGAGCGTCTGCGAGCGCGGATTCGGGAGGAGCCGGTCTCCAGCGTGATGTTCGCCATTGGACACTTCGGAAACTTTGAACTGTATGCGCGCGCGGGGCGTCATCTGCCCGGGTTCCGGTTCGGCACGACGTATCGTGGACTTCGGCAGAAGGGATTGGACCGGTTGTTGAAGCGGCTTCGCGAGCGGTCCGGGTGTGTGTTCTTCGAGCGTCGCACGGAGGGCGGGGCCTTGCGGGCGGCACTGAGCGCGCAGCGGCTCACGCTTGGTTTGCTGGTGGACCAGCACGCGGGCGCCCGGGGGATCCAGGTGCCCTTCTTTGGACGCGAGTGCTCCACCAGTCCCGCTCCCGCGCTGCTCGCCCTGCGCTATCGTCTTCCCCTTTTCACCGCCTATTGTTTCCGCACCGCAATCGGCCGCTGGCGATTCGAAGTGGGGGAGGAAATCGCCACGCGTTTGGACGGGAAATCGAGGCCGATCGAGGACATCATGACGGATGTCAACCGGTCGTTTGAGGCGGCAATCCGGAGGGACCCCGCGAACTGGTTCTGGGTGCACAAGCGATGGAAGGCCCCGCGCCCGGCGGCGGATAAGCGCGAGGCGCAGGCGCCCTCCGATCAAGTCGAGGATCCATCCCATGGTTGAACCGGGCCCAGACCGCGCCGTTGAGCGCATTGTGATCCGCGGTGTGAACTGGCTGGGGGACGCCGTCATGACCACCCCTGCCGTGCGCCGCCTGCGCGAGTGGCGTCCCGACGCGCATTTCACGCTTTTCACCCCGGCCAAACTGGCTGACCTCTGGAAGCATCACCCGGACGTGGACGCGGTCATTCCCTGCCCGGCAACCGACGGCGTGTGGCGTGCGGCACGCCGGTTGAAGGAGGGACGTTTTGATCTCGCGGTGGTGTTCCCGAACTCGCCCCGTTCAGCCATCGAAGGCTTCCTTGCCCGGATTCCGCGACGGGTGGGATTCGCTCGTCCCTGGCGAAACTGGGCGCTCACCGATGCCGTGCCTTCCCGCAGTTTCAAAGTGGCCACACGAAAGCGGCGCGTCTCGGAAATCCGCGATCTCATCAGCGATCCGGACGGAAAGCGGGAGTCGTTCTCCACGTCCGCGCATCACATTCACCACTACCTTGGGCTGGTCGCGCGTCTGGGAGCCAGTTCCGAACCCCTTGCGCCAATGCTTACCGTGACCGAACGGGAAGTGCGGGAAGTGTTGGAGAAATTCGGATTGGAAAGCGGGGAACGCGGAGTTCCACTCATCGCAATCAATCCCGGCGCGGAGTTTGGTCCGGCGAAACGCTGGCCTTGGGAGCGGTTTGCCGAACTCATCCGCCAGGTCCATCGAAGCGCCCGATGCCGTTGGGTGATTGTCGGTGGCGGCGCGGATCGTGAACTGGCGGCGCGGATCGACTGCGCCATCCACGACAAGCTGGCGGGTGAAGATTCGCCTGGAACGGGTCGGCAGATGTTGAATCTGGCGGGTGCCACGACGTTGCGGGAGTTGTGCGCCGTGTTCCGGGCATGCCGGGCGGTGGTGACCAACGACACCGGACCGATGCACGTGGCCGCCGCTGTGGGCGCGCCTGTGATCGGGCTGTTTGGAAGCACTTCGCCCGAGCTGACCGGACCGGGACTGGCCGGCGAACCAAGGCATCGCCCGCTTTCCGGAGAGGCGGCCTGCGCTCCCTGTTTCCGGCGCGAATGCCCCATCGATTTCAGGTGCATGCTGTCCATCGCCCCCGCCCGTGTCGCGGAGGAACTCCTGCGTGTGCTGGCAAGCCGTTGACGCACCGCGGGGACTGCGAGAGCGCGCGCCCGTGATCACTTGACGCGGCGACCCTGGACCCTCGCTTGCCATTCGGTGGCGCGTGCGGAATACTGCAACCGTGAATCTGTCGGTCACCCAGCTCACCGATCAACTGCTGACTTCCTACGCGCGCCTGGGCGGCATCAACCATCTCGACGGGGTGAACCTGCCATCCAAGACCGTCATCGCGGGAATCACGGTGGATTTGCTGCGGCTGTTGTTCCCCGGTTTCTTCGATGAAAAATCGATTCATTCCTCGGAGATCAAGGTCGAAACCGCCATTCTGATGGATTCGGTGCTCGGGCGGCTGGAGGATGAGGTTTACAAGAGCCTGGTGAAGTATCCGCCCGCCGAGGCGCCAAAGGCGGGATTGCGTCCGCTGGCACGCCAATTGACCCTGGAATTCCTGAATCATCTTCCGCAGATTCGCGAGCAACTGCAGACCGACGTCGAAGCCGCCTACAAGGGCGATCCGGCGGCATTGAGCCGCGAGGAGGTGATTGTCTCGTATCCGTGCATCGAGGCGATCGCGGTGCAGCGCTTATCCCATGAATTGTATTTGAAGGGCGTACCGCTGATCCCTCGCATCATGACCGAATGGGCTCACGGGCGGACGGGGATCGACCTGCACCCGGGGGCGGAGATCGGCTCCCATTTTTTCATCGATCACGGCACGGGCACGGTCGTGGGGGAAACGTGCCGGATCGGGAATCACGTGAAGATGTATCACGGGGTGGGCCTGGTGGCGCGGTCGTTGTCGGGCGGACAACAACTGCGCGGACAGAAGCGTCATCCGACGATCGAGGACTGCGTGACCATCTACGCGGGGGCGACGATCGTGGGGGGGGAGACGGTGATTGGCGAGGGCAGCACGATTGGGGCGAACGTCTTCCTGATGAACAGCGTGCCGCCGAACTCGCTTGTCGTTTACGAGGAGGTGAACGTGAAGGTGATGAACAAGCGCCAGCGCGAGGCGGGGGCGGACGACTATCAAATCTAGAACTTCGCCAGCTTCATCAATTCCTTCACTCGATCCCGGATGGCGGCCGGGTTGATCTTCGTGGTGCGCTTCAAGCCGAACCCCTCGCAGCAGAAGGAGGCGACGACGGTGCCGTGAAGGATGGCCTGCCGGATGTTGTTCCCGATCGATCCCTTGCGGCTGGCGAGATAGCCGACCATGCCTCCGACGAACGAATCGCCCGCGCCGGTGGGATCGACCACCTTGTTCAGGGGATAGGCCGGCGAGAGGAACATTCCCGAGGGACCGGAAAGGATGGCGCCGTGTTCGCCCTTTTTGATGATGACGTAGGCCGGGCCGAGCTTGTGAATGTCGCGGGCGGCGGCGACCACATTGTCCTCCCCACTCAACTGCCGCGCCTCGCTGTCGTTAAGCACGAAGGCATCGACGCGCTTGAGCAGTTTGAGAAGATCGGGTTTCGCGATGTTGAGCCAGAGATCCATTGTATCGGCGACGACGAAGCGCGGACGTTTCATCTGGTCGAGGACCATGCCTTGAAGGGAGGGGGCGATGTTGGCGAGCAGGACGTAGGGGGTCTGGCGGTAGGCTTTCGGCAGTGTGGGATTGAAGCTTTCGAACACGCCGAGTTCGGTCTTCAGCGTACGGCGGTTGTTCATGTTGACCTCGTATTCGCCCGCCCAATGGAATGTGTTGCCGGGGACAGATTGGAGACCGTCGAGATTGATCCCATGTCGGCGGTAGAGATCCACATAGCGCTTGGGAAAGTCCCCGCCCACGACGCCGACCAGGTTGACCGGGGCGAAGAAACTGGCCGCCACGGCGGCATGGCTGGCGGAGCCGCCCAGGAGTCTTGGGTTCTCGGCCTTCTGGGTTTTGATGGAATCCAATGCGGTCGAACCGACAATCAGCACGCTCATGAACTGTAGTGTTTCCTTTCTGTTTGTGACCCGGTGGGACTGAAAGTTAAGGGGCGGAGACTAGGCGCTCACGGAACCGCTGACAAGCCCCGGCGACGTCCGGCGCATGGAGGATGGCGGAAACCACGCAGACGCGCCGGGCTCCGGCGGCGAGCACGGAGTCCAGGTTGTCCAGGTGGATTCCCCCGATGGCAAACCAGGGGAGCGCGAGATTGGCCGCGGCCCAGCGCACGTAATCCAGGGTCACCGGCGGCACACCGGGTTTGGTGGGTGTGGCGTGAACCGGTCCAATGGCGACATAAGCGGCCCCCGCCACGACGGCGCGTTCCGCCTGCGACGGCGCATGCGTGCTCAGTCCGATCCGCAAGGCGTGCCCTTTGGGAATCAGTTCCGAAACCCGGCTGTATCCTCCGTCAAAGAAATCCTCCTGACCGAGATGACAGAAGTCGGCGTCCGCCTCGATGGCGATGCGAGGGTGGTCGTTGATGACGAGCCTCGTGCCGGTCTCGCGGGTGAGCCGTCGCAGGCCCTCGGCGACCTTGAGGATCCGCGCGGGCGGCCACGATTTTGCCCGGAGCTGGATGAGATCGGAGCCGCCTTCACACAACTGACGCCCGAGGATGAGCGGGTCGCGTCCGTGAAGGT
>DATKEE010000421.1:0-17554 GCA_035544555.1 Candidatus Methylomirabilota bacterium | reverse complement strand
GAGGCGCCGGAATCGTCTTGAGATGGGTTCATGATCTCCTGGCCACGAAGGGATTTACCTCCGGTTACTGGTATGTACGGCTCATGAGAACTAACTGAAACACCCGTGAAACGAATAAGTTTCTATGTCACCATGCGGACTTTTCGCCAGCCTTTTCTCGATCGCCCGATCGAAGGATCAAGCGGTTTGCAAACTCACCCGCGTGCCCACCCCATCGGTTCCTTCGACGGCCGGACGCCTCGACCTAAAACCCATCGCGTGCGCCGGCGACGCGCCGCGCATGGTCAGGGCGGTTGGGTTCCGGGAGACTTTGACACCTCTGGAGTGAAAATTGTCACGGATTTGTAAAAAAAAATCCGCGAATGCGTGCATCCCCCCTCGTGGCGCGGGCGTCCCGCCTGCGAGTTCCGGCACCATCCCGGTG
This sequence comes from Candidatus Methylomirabilota bacterium, assembly GCA_035544555.1. Classification (GTDB taxonomy): domain Bacteria; phylum Verrucomicrobiota; class Verrucomicrobiia; order Limisphaerales; family DATKEE01; genus DATKEE01. The sequence goes on along the minus strand of DATKEE010000421.1, from coordinate 17,130 downwards.
CCCGGAAGGAATCGCGCGTCCTCAGGGCAGGGCGGTTGTTCCGGCGGCGAAACACCTCCAGAACTCGCAGCCGCGACGACCGCGCTGCCTGTTCTTAACCCTCCGCCCGCGCGGCCTTGGCCATCTCCGCCACCAGATCCTCCACCTTCCATTGATTCCCAATGAGAATCGACTGGACCTTGCCCTGCGCGTCAATGACGACGGTCCGCAGATTGTGGTCGAACAAGGCACCGGCGTCGCTCCTCGGAAACACCAGCCCAAACTGCTCGGTGAGCGCGTCGATCTCGATCAACGCCCCCGTGGCAAAACTCCAATGCTCGGGATCGAATTCATACTGCCGGGCGTAGGACTTCATGCGCTCGGGCGTGTCGTACTCCGGATCGAACGACAGGGCCAGCAGGTGCCAGTTGTCCGGTGCATCCGGCATCGCCTTCAATCGAGCCGAGGCGGTCTCGAAGTTGCCCAGCATCCGCGGGCAGAAGTCCGGGAACGGACAACGCGTGAAAATGAACGTGATCGCCAGTGCCTTACCCCGGAAGTCGTGGAGACTGAACGCGTCGCCAAGCTGGTTGGTGAACGGATAATCCGGGATCGGATCGCCGATGTTCAACGGCTCGACACTGCGGACAATGCGAAAGGTCTCCCGCGGCGGAGGCGCCTCGGCCAGCGAATCCGGGATCGCGTCCAGTTTCTTCACCTGATCGATCCAGCCTTCCTCCGCGGTGACAATCATCCGGAAGGAGACCGGATCTCCGACAGCGAGCCCGGCGAGTTCCTGAGGGTCCTTGACCGACAGTTTCATGGTCATGGCCGCCATGTAATCGGGAATCTCCTCGTGCCGGATGCGCGCGCTCATGCCGTCGGGATCCAGTTCCCTGATGACCCCGCGGACCTGAAAAGTCTGGCGATCCGCGCTGGCTGCCGAGCCATCGGGACTGCCCGGAGTCTCCCCGGTGGCGTCGCCGGAGGATGGCGAATTGTTCCCGCAGGACACGGCGATGACCGGGAGCAGCAGCAGCAGGGTGGTGAACTTGACGAGCTTTGGCATTTCCATAACGAGATCGATACTTTCAAACACAAATCCGCGATTTGGCAAGACCCGCGGATCATGGAACAACTTCCGGAATCGGAATCGCTATCGCCATCGTCTCCCCTCTAACCCGCTCGGAAAGCGGCGAATCCGCTCCGCTCCATCGCCGCACTCCAAAACCTCGCCGCCTTCGCATGGGGCTTCCCGATCCGCGCGCCAGCGTCCTGGTGTGCGGTTGTGGGCGAAGCCCTCTACCGCTTTCGCTTGCCGGACGGACGTTCATCCAGCGCCCCGGCTCCCCGCCCGCTCGAAAGCGGTGAGTCTGCTCCTGCTCTCCGGCTCTCCGTCCACGCCACAAGCCACACTCCTAACATACTTACCATCAAAATAATTCAACAATAGCCGGGACTGACCCCTTTGCGACCCCTTCGAGCGTGTAAAAATCCGGGCTAGGGTTCCAGAGCGGTGCGGAGGCGGGCCTGCATTTCGGGGGAGAGCGGGCTCTGTTGCGGGTCCAATAGTTGATCGACGATGTACTGGTTGATGGCCGCAAAGGGTTCCAACGCCACACGCTGGTTGTCGGCGCCCACAATGGATTGGTGGCGGTTGTGAACCGCGCGGGCCAGACGGTAATAGTTCTCGGCCCGGGCATCATCGCCAAGGGCAAGCTGGACGTAGCGGTTGAACAGGAGCCCCCGGATGACGCTGATGCTGGAGCGGATGTCGGTGTCGCCGACGTCCTCGGTCACCTCTTCCAGGGTGAATTCCTCGAGGGTCATTTCGGGATCCACGGCATCCGGGTATTTCTGCTTGAGATAATTGAACCAATGCGCGGCCTGATTGTGGCGGTTGTAGAGATAGAGTTCGTAGGCCGCCTTTTTCAGGAAATTCCTGTGGCCCGTCTTCGGAAACTCCGCGGTGTAGTCCTCGACGTCCATCATGGTTTCGTAGGCGCGGTTGACATTGGCGACGACGTCGAGGTTGGGGCCGAACATGATGGTGTTGTCCACCGGATTGGAGACCACGGCGCCGCGATCGAAGACGATTTTCATCGTTTGATAGATCGAGCGGCGGACGGTTGCCTGGTGCTCCGGATCGGCGGTCTGGCGGCCGAGTTCGGCCCAATAGATGGCGTGGGATTCGGGGATGCGCCAGTCGAGAGGGCCGTATTCGGCATCGACGTGTTGCATGACCTCCGGGTCCATTTTGTAGTGATCGCGGAGTATCCGGAGGGTTTCCCTTTGCTCATCGGTCCGCGGATTCGTGAGCGCGTCGTAATCCGGGTGACCACCGCCGAAGAGATTGTTCATGTAGGTGTACCACTGCAATTTGTAGTAGCGGTGGTGGTCGTCGAGGTAGTGGCCGATCTTGTGTTGAAAGAACCAGGAAAGTTCGCGGTAGATGAGGGTGTTGTTCGGGTTGTATTTCAGGCCCTCGTCGCGGAGGAGTTCGATGCCGCGGAGGACCCAGCGCCAGCGGTCCTCGGGGTTGTTGAATTTGATGGAGATGTTGTAGGTCATGTTCCACGCCTGGACGAGCCAGACATGGGTGAAGTGGGGTTCGAGTTTGGAGATCCAGTCGGACAACTGGACCATCTCGAAGTATTTGCCCTCCTCCTGGAGTTCCATGGCGCGGACCCAGAGGGCATTGGCGATGAGGCCGCGGAAGCCGCCGAGCGCCTGGGTGGTGAAGGCGAGGATGGGCGGCATGTTTTCCAGGGGTTCGAGCCGGGTGATGCCGAGGTCGGCTCGCGCGTCATTGAGCTGTTGCTGGATGCGGGAGACGCCGACCAGGAGCCCGAGCGCGACAACGAGCAGGATGGGTTTGTAGAAGCGGCGGTTCACTGGGTTCCCTGGGCGGTGGCGAGTTCGCGCCGATTGAACAGGGTGATGCCGACGGCTGCGAAGAGGCCGCCGAGGAGGAGGACAATCTGGCTGATGGCGGCGGCCAGTTCCCCCCAGGTGATGCTGCGGCCGGTGCTCAGGGCGTCGATGGGGGAAAAACCCCGGACAAGATTGATGACGGCGAGCAGGGCTTGAAAGATGCCGACGGCGATTTGGTCGATGAGGTCGGGCTGCAAGATATAGCCGGTGTCGGGATTGATGCCGAGGATGCCGCCCTCCTGGATGACCTGGTTCATGGTGCCGGTGGAGAAGGCGACGATGAGCACGCCGAGGGAGAAGAAGGCGGCGACGGGAAAGGAGAGCCGGCTGGCGGCGGCGAGCCCGAGCGAGGCGAGCAGGCCGAGCCAGCAGAAGAGGATGGCGATGCCGCGGGCGTAGTTGAGACCGAAGTTGCCCTCGCGATAGAGCACCTCCATACCCTCCTCCAATGGGAAGAGGAGCGTCGTGTCGTTGTGGTTGATGAACTGGATGGTCAGGATTCCGTCATCGCCGATGAGCCCGGGCGGGACTTCGAATTCGTGATAAGTGTCTGCCGCGAGGCTCATGGCCTGCCGCCAGGGGGTGGCGGAGTTGGTGGGGCCGATCTGCCAGAGGCCCAGGTAGGTTCCGGTCTCGTTGGTCTGGGCGGCGTTGAACTGGGTGCGGATGTAGAGGCGATCGTCCTGGAACCTGTTGGCGGCCATGCCGAAGTCAAGGCGCCAGATCCGGACAAACCCCGGGTTGACCAACTGCTGATAGGAGCGGTAGGCCTCCTCGATTTGTTGGCGCATGAGGGCCAGGTCCGGCGGCTGGTCCGGAGCGGTCCTGGAGATCTCGCGCAAACGTTCCTGAAGGATTCTTTCGCGATCCGCCACGGACAGTTCCTCCACGGGTTCCCGGACGGAGGCGCGGGCGACGAGGACTTCATTGCGGAGCTTTTCCTGTTCGTCGGGCGGCAGTTGCTGGGCGCGCCAGAGCAGGAGGCTGTACACGGCGCCGCCGGCAAGGAGGAGGAGGACGGCGTTGAGCGACATGATGCCCACCCATTTGCCGATCCAGATCCGCCAACGGGGAACGGGCTTCACGGCGACAACCTGCATCTGGCATTCCTCGATGTCGCGGGCCAGTGTGCCGCACGCCAGCCACAGTGTGGCCAGCCCCAGAAGCGCGGTGATCGAGGCCAGCGTGTAGGTGAGCATGATCTGGACGAAGCCACTCGCGGTGCCGTCGTCCTTGATCAATGCCGGCAGGGCCACCACGGCGAGCAGCAGGAGGCCGAGCAGAACGAGGAAGAGCCTGTATCGAAAGGCGGCCTTCCACGTAAGCCAGGCGATGGCGGCGATCTGCTGGAAGTGATGGGGAACCCAGCGCAGCCCGCCGCTCGCGGACCGGAAACGCCATTCGGGAGGGAGTTCGTCGCCATGATGAATGAGGCGGGCGATGGCGTCCGACGCGGATGCGCCGGGCACCCGGGCCCGGAAGCGGCAGCCGGTTTCCTCGGCGGATTTGCTTCGCCAATGATTGCCGCGGAATCCCGCTGTGAGATGGAAAGCGAGGCCGAGAAGAGTGGCCGCGACGGGGTGGGTCTGGAACACGCCGATGATGGCGGCGCCGAGCAGGCACCAGACGGTGAGCAGGGCGAAGCCGGCGCCCCAGAGGCGGCGGTGGAATGCCCAGATCCAGGTCAGAAAAAAGGCGGGCCAGTTGAAGCCGGTCTTGATGGCGAGATGGCCCTGACCGGGAAGCTGGAAGACTTCAAACTGATTCTGCCGCATACACTACTTCTTCGTTTTGGGCGGGCCGGTCAGCGACGCGAGTTTTTCGTTCGCCTTGGAGAGGTCCGCCGGCTGGCTGGACTGCGGGGCGGGGGAGGTGGATTCGCGGGTGGATGGACCGGCGGGCTTTGCCAGATCGGCCAGCTTCCGCTCATCCACCGCGGGCTGGGGTTCAGGCGTCTCCCGGGCGGGCTCGGGAGCGCGCGCGGCCTGCGGCAGGGTGAGACGTTCCAACAGGCGATCCGATGTCGGGGCGGATTCACCTTCGCGCAAATACTGGGCGACACGGTTGCCCGAGGTGGCGCCGGAGGTTTGCGCCTCGCTTTGGCGCGCCTTTTCCACGACGCCAAGGAAGTAGCTCTCCAGATTCTGAGTGGGGTTGTCGATGTGGACCTTGTCTTCGGCCACGTCCCGCCGGATGATTTCGAGCACCTTCTCCAGGCTTTCCCGCGGGAGGGGCGGTGTGGTGATGCGGAGGGTATCGGGCGTGGTGAGCAGTTCCTTCAACGTGCCCATGGCCTGGATGCGTCCGCCGTAGTAAATGACGACGCGGTCGCAGACGTCCTCGACGTCCGAGAGCAGGTGGCTGCTAAGGATGACCGTCTTGCCGCGACGGGCGAGGGCGACGATGAGGTCCTTGACCTCGCGGCAGCCGAGCGGGTCGAGGCCGGAGGTCGGTTCATCGAGGATGATGAGGTCGGGATCGTTGATGAGCGCCTGGGCCAGGCCAATGCGGCGCTGCATGCCCTTGGAGAATTCGCCGACGACGCGGGTGCGGACCTGGTTCAATCCGACCATCTCGAGCAACTGCTCCGTGCGATGGCGGCGTTCGTCGGAGCTGAGATGGAAGAGATTGCCGAAGAAATCGAGCGTCTCGGCGGAGTCGAGGTAGCGATAGAGATAGGATTCCTCGGGGAGGTACCCGATGCGCGACTTGGTGGCGACGTGGCGGGGCGAATGGCCAAACACTTCGACGTGGCCCCTGGTGGGGTACAACAGGCCGAGAAGCATCTTGACGGTGGTCGATTTGCCGGAACCGTTCGGACCCAGCAGACCGAACACCTCCCCACGGCGGACTTCGAAATCGACATTATCCACGGCACGCGCCTTGGGGCGGCCCCAGAAGTCCTTGAAGACCTTGGTGAGGCCCCGCGCGACGATCACGTTTTCATCGGAACTCATAAGTTGCTGTTCGTCCCTCCATCCCGGGGAGGAAGGTGTGGACAACCTGACATGACTCCCGCCCGGGTCAACCCGGGGCGGTCCTCCCTGCGGCGCTCCCGCCATTGGAAGCCGCACCGGGTGATTGGAGGCTCCGGCGCGGCGTCAGTGGCCGCATGGGGATACGCAAATCCGATCATCAGGCAGGTCGCGGCGCGAGAGCCGGAACCGGCCGGCCGGAGGGGGCTTCACTGTCTGGTGGGCCGGGGACGGCCATCTGGAACGGTTCGAGTTCCTCACCGGCGCGGACGAGTCGGAAACTGTTGAACACGACGAGCAGGCCGCCGCCGACGTGGAGGAGCGCGGCGACGATGGGATTGATGATGCCGAACGCGGCGAGGGCCAGGCCGCCGATGACGAAGAGGACGCCGAGGAGAAAGTTTTGATTGATGACATTGCGGGTTTTTCGAGAGAGCTCGACCAGGAACGGGACGCGGCGGAGATCGTTGTTCATGAGGGCGATGGTGGCGCTGTGAATGGCGACCTCGCTGCCGGCCGCGCCCATGGCGATGCCGATGTCCCCGGCTGCGAGTGCAGGGGCGTCATTGACGCCGTCGCCGACCACCGCGACGCGGTAGCCTTTGTCGCGGACTTGGCGCACGAACTCGACCTTGTTTTGTGGAAGGCAGTCGGCCACGACCTCTTCGCAACCGATTTCGGCGGCAACGCGATTGGCGACCACCTGACGATCTCCCGAGACCATGGAGATGCGGCGCACGCCGATGGCCTTGAGTTGGGAGAGCGCATCGGCGGCCTCGGCGCGCGTCTGGTCCTGCAGGCCGATCCAGCCGATGCAGGTTCCGTTGCGGGAGACGTAGATGAGGCTGAAGCCCTCGGTTTCCTGGAGATCGACGAATCGGGTGAAGTTGTCCTCAATGCCGTTGTCTTTCAGCCACTGGGCGCGGCCGACCATGACCTCGGCGTCATCGACCCTGGCCTTGACTCCGCGGCCGGCGGCTTCGGAGAAATCCGCGGGTTCGGGCAGCGGGACGCCGGCCTCGGCGGCGAGTTGGGTGAGGGCTTTGGCGGTGGGATGATTGCTGTATTTCTCCGCGGTGGCGGCGACGCGCAACAATTCCGCGGGGGGGGTGTCACCCAGGGGCGCGAGCCGGCTGACCGCGAGCACACCGGTCGTGAGGGTGCCGGTCTTGTCGAAGACGAAGGCGTTGAGTTTGGCGGCCAGTTCGATGTCGGCGACCTTTTTGATGAGAATGCCGAGGCGCGCGGCGGCGGAGAGGGCGGCGACCATCGCGGTGGGGGAGGCGAGGATGAAGGCGCAGGGGCAGGCGACGATGCAGACGGCGATGACGCGGCTGAGGTCCTGGGTGCCGGCCCAGACGAGGGCGGCGATCAGGAGCACGAGCGGGGTATAGAAGCCCATGTACTGATCCACGATGCGCATGATGGGCAGCTTGGTTTTTTCAGCGGCGAGGATGAGGTCGCGCACCTTGCCGAGGGTGGTGTCCTGGCCGGCGCGGGTCACCTTGATTTCCAGGACGCCGGTGAGGTTCTGGGTTCCGGCAAAGACTTCATCGCCCGACTTTTTGTCCACGGGAATGGACTCGCCGGTGATGTTGGCCTGATTGAACGATCCGTGGCCGTTCACGATGAGGCCGTCGGCGGCCACGTTGTCGCCGGGCCGGATGCGGATGACGTCGTCCACCTGGAGATCCTTGACGGCGACCTCGACCTCGCCCTGGTCGGTGATGCGGCGGGCCTTGGTGGGGGTGAGTTTGATGAGGGATTCGATGGAGGCTCGGGCGCCGGCGGCGGTGCGGGTTTCGATGATTTCGCCGAGGAGCATGAGGAAGGCGACGATGCCGGCCTCCTGGTAGCTGCCATAGGAGAAGGAGGCGACGACGGCGAAGGCGACGAGTTCGTTGGTGCTGAGGGTGGCGCGCTTGAGGTCCTTGAACGCGGTGACGACGATAGGGTAGCCGAGGATGATGGCGCCGATCATGGCGCTGAAGTCGGCGACGAGGTTTTCGCGGCCGAGCACCCACTGGGCGATGTAGGAGTTGATGAGGAAGATCAACCCGGCGACGGTCTGCTGGAGGCGGATGGGCGTGTGCGTGTGATCGTGTCCGCACCCCTCGTCATGGTCGTGGTCGTGTTCATGATGGGGATCGTGACCCGCGTTGTCCTGTTCCTTGCGGCTGAGAAGAGAGGTGACTTGCATACGTCTCAAGGCTGTTGGGATTGTTGCTGGTTTCCGCGTTCGGGCGGCAGCCGGTTCAACAATAGGCGCAATTCCTGCCGGGCGCCATCGCGGGACTCGGGCAGGAGAATCTTTTCCTGCGCGTTGGTGAGGACGCGCTGCCAGGTCTCGACGAGGAGTCTTTCGGTGAAGAGCCGGGGGTTTTCACGATAATCGGCGAGGCGGTTGCCGAAGTATTGGGCGTCCGCCTCGAGGGTTTGAAGAAACTCGATGCGTTCGGACATGGCGCGGGTGATGATGGAGTTGGTTTCGCCCGCGGTGCGCGTGAGGAGGGAGGCGGCGTAGCTGAGGGCGGCGTTGTTGGTGGAGCTTTGTTCCTGGACGGCGGCGGTGACGGCGTCAAAGGCCTCCTTGACCTGACGCGGGGGGATGGCGTCGAGCTCGCCGGATTCGACGGTGATGCCGAGTTGGTGTTCGACGATGCCGCGGTTGACATGCTGGAGGATGCGTTCGCGGAAACCGGCGCGGTCCTCGCGGAGCGCGCGGTCCACGGGGAACTGGGCGGCGGCATGGAGGAGGGCGTTGTTGACCAGGTTGGTCACCACCTCGGGCGCCTGTTCGAACCGGAACGAATAGGAGAGCGGATCGGTGATGCGATACCGCAGGGTAGCCCGGGCGTGGATGATGTTGCCGTCACCCGTGACCACGTAGCCATCGAAATCCGGGTTGAGCGTGGCGCCCCAGCCGGGGGAACTGCCGTCGGGATTGACGGGGTACCAGCCAATTGTGGAACGGACGGTTTGAATCTCGCTGACGGGGATGCGGACGACTTCGTCGATGGGATAGGGAAAGGCGAAATGGATGCCGGGGCCGCGGAGTTGATCCTCGCCGGTACCGATGGGCTTGCCCAGGCGGAAGACGACGGCGCGTTCCTGGGGGGAGACAATGAAGACACCGGACGCGACGAAGAGAATCGCCAGGAGAACCATGACGATCTTGACGATTGCGAAGCTGCTGCGCAGGGCGTCCGCCAGCGCGCGCGAGCCCGTGTCCTCGATGGAATCCGGTCCGGCGGACGGCAGATGGGGATCTTGGGAAGGACTCATGGGATGAAGCCTTATTCTCCTCCCGCCTGGATTGCCGGCGCCGGGGAAGCCTGCAAGGAGTCCGGAACCTCGATGAGGTCAAAAGGCGGGGTGCGCCGGTCGAGGATGAGGGTGGAACGTTCCTTGAGGGAGGATTCCAGGGCATTGACCTTCAACAGGAGGATGGCGAGTTCCGGGTTCTGGCTGAACACCTTGTAATACTGGTCGGCCTCCGCGTCGGCCTGACCGCGGATGCGGGTGGCCTCGGCGCGCGCGGTGGCGAGGAGGTTTTCGCGGTCCCGCTCGGCCTCGCTGCGGATGTCACTGGCGCGGCGTTCGCCCTCGGCGCGGATTTCCACGACGAACCGCTCCCGTTCCTTGCGCATGCGTTCGAACACATTCTCGGTGATGCTCTCGGGCAGGTTGAGAACCTTGATGCCGAGGAGATTGATCGTGAGGCCGTAGCGTTCCTCGGCCTGGTTGCTGATCCGCGCCTGGATGTCCTCCTCGATCTCGGCAAATTTCAATTCCTGGGGATCGGTCGAGATCAGGTCGGAAAAGGGATGGAGACCGATGACGGTATTCTTGGCGTCGCTGACGAGTCCTTCGAGGAATCGCTCGGCTTGCAGCAGGCTGCCGTCGAAGCGTTCGCGGAACAGTTCCGGGTCGCTGATGGTCCAGCCGACATAGACCTGGACGATGACGTTCTTGCCGTCCCGGGTGGAGGTCTCGGTGGCCCGGTCCTGAAAATTCTGGATGCGTTTGTCAAACTTTTGCACGCGTTGAATGGGCCATGGCCATTTGAAGTAGAGGCCGGGTTCGACGAGACTGGCGCTGGGGCGTCCGAACGTGGTGACCAGCGCCACCTCGGTCTGCCGGACCTGGAAGCAGACCAGGAGCAGGCCGAACACGAGCAGTACGAACAGTCCGATGCCGAGGGTCAGGTAATTGCGTTTCATATTACGGGATAAACGAAATCATCGCTCGTTTGCCGGCGGAACCACCAGATCCGTGGCGAGGTCGGGGCGGATATGGTCTTCGAGGTTGAGTTGGAACACTTCGACGGGAAATTCGGATGCGATGAGGTATTTGCGGACGCCCTGACTGGCGCGGGCGAAGGTTTGCAGACGCAGGCGGGCGGGATAGACCTCGGGCGCGGCGCGGTGGGCGATGATCTGTTTGGCGAACCGGTCCGCCTGGGCGGCGGCGGTGGAGACGCGATTGGTGGCGTCGCTTTCGGCCTTGCGCACGATCCGATTGGCCTCCGCGCGAGCGAGAGGAACGATCCGCGCGCGATGGGCCTCGGCCTCCAGGACGATGGCCTGGGATTGTTGCGAGGCGCCGATGACCTCCTGAAAGGCATCCGCGACGCGGACGGGCGGATGGATGTCCTGCAGGCCAAGGAACAGGATTTCGACGCCAATTTCGCGGGCGTCGGCGTGTTCCTGGATGCGGGCTCGAAGGGCGGTCGCGGCGTCCTCCCGTTCGCTGGACATGATTTCGATGAGGTCCACACCGAGGAGGTAGCGGATGACTTCGCGGGTGGCGATCTTCTCGAGCAGATCGCCGGCATCGGTGTGGTTGTAGGCCCAGGCCTTGAGGTCCTTGATGCGGTATTGAACGGGAATGCTGACGGAGAGGAGGTTGACGGGGACGCTCTGATCCTGGTCCTCGGCAATGACGGATTCCTTGGTGGCGACCAGCAGATTGAACTCCTCCTGATAGTGGCTGACGGTCCAAAGCACGGTTTGCCGGGCGTCGTGATCGTCATCGGGAACGAACCCTATGTTGAACTTCTGGAGCCGTTCGGTCGGGTAGCGGTAAACCTTGTCGATGGGCCAGGGCAATTTGAGGTGCGGCCCCGGGTCCAGCACTTCGCGTCCGGTGACCGGTCGTCCGAGGCGTTCGAGGAGTGCCTGTTCGCCGGTGCCGACGAACACGAAGCAGGTGGAGAGAAACAACACGGCGACCTGGGCGAGAAGGATCCAGACGAGGGCGCGGCGGAGGAACTGGTAAAACCAGGTTTCGGAAACCTTGAAGCCGAACTGGTAGTCGAGCGCGTGCGCCGCGGTGGTGATCAGGCTCTCCGGCTCGCCGAGCAATCCCACCAGCCGGCTGTCATAGAGGAGGCGCGTGGCGCGTCCCCTGACTCGGGGCCGGTACACCTCGAGAACGAGGGTGAACAGGGTTTCGACCGCGAGCAGCCCCAGGACGATGCAGAGTGCACGGGCGACGTAGAGGTCGGCCAGGGGCAGGTTTCCCCAACTGGCGATGGCGAGAGTGAGGGTGACCAGGGCGCTCAGGTAGGCGGTGGAGAGGAGGTAACTGGCCACCGGCCGGAGCAGGTGCTGGCGTTCCAGGCGGGCGAGTCCGGCGGAATACTTGCCCATCAGGAAGAGCACCAGGGCGAAGATGCCGAAGATGGCCGGCGCGACCAGGGAGGTTTCGGCTGGTGACTGACCCGCAAGTTGCAGCCATTGCCAGATCAGCCAGGCGCCGCCGGCCTGGATGATCAGCAGCAGAAGTGTGAAGCCGGGAACGAACCATTTCTCGAACTGCTCGCGCGCGCGTCGCGCCGGGAAGCTTTCGGCGTCCTGCGAGCTAAACAGGGCCGAGCCACCCTTGGCTTTTCGCAACTCGTCGAACTCGAGCTTTTCCAGCCGCTCGCGTTCCTGGAGGCGCATCTGGAAACAGCTCACCGCGGCGACGAGCAGGCCCATTCCGAAAAAGACGAGGCTCACCTGCCCCGCGAGGGAATCGGCGTAGCGCGCCACGAGGAAGCCGCAAACCGACGCCACCAACAGGATCAACAGATCCCACGTCGCCAGCCGTTGAAAATTTCGGTCCATGCCGGAATTCAGTTTAGTTCACGATCTTCAAACAGGCACAGCGCCACCGCGAGCGCCGCCCCCACATAACCCACCACATAGGCAAATGCCCGGCCCACATATCCCCAATGATACTTCGTCTCCGTGGAGTCGAGGACGTCGGCGAGCCAGAAAAGCTGCCAATTTGGGGTGACCGTGTAAAGCACGGAAGCCCACCAGGCACCCGCCTCGGCCGGACGACCGAAGAGGTAATCCGACATCAATCCGAGAAGGAACAGGGCGCTGCAGATGGCGAGCGTGGGAATGGTATCGAGCCGGGTGGAGCAGGCGACCGCCAGACCCGCGAGGATCCAGAGGGCGAACAGGACGAGCACGGATGCCGGCACCATGCGCCAGTCCACCTGCGCCGCGTAGGATTGCAGCTTGCCGTGTTGATCGAAGCAGTTGATGACCAGGAAGGCCACCGTGATCATCAACACGAGAGCGAACACCGCGTCGGAGACAAACGTCCGCCGCAGGAAGTAGTTGGTGAATCCCGCCAGAATATAGGCGAGCACCATGGCGGGAAAAAAAATGCCGAGGGCGAACATGTCCGCGTCCCCGTAGGCGTCGAACGCCATCCGGCTGGCGAGCAGGGCGGCGATCAGGTTGACGAGGGTCATCAACGCGAGCGCCGCGGACAGGCCGGCGTACTTGGCCAGGAGAAACCGCGCGCGCCCCACCGGCTTCGAGAGCACGGCGAGCGCGGTGCCGGACCGGATTTCACGGGCGATGGAAGCCGAGGCGCTCATCACCGCGCCAAACAACCCGGTCAAAAGCATCACGGCCAGGACGCTGGACTTGACCAGTTTGGTGTCGTCGCCAAATCCAAAATAGGGGACGGCAGCCAGAAAAACGATGAAGCCCGCGGAAGCGGTCATGAGCAGCAGGAACACCGGCTGCCTGACCAGTTCCATGAACGCGTTGATCGCGATCGTCAAAAATTGTCGCATTCAGTCAGTTGATTCCGCACAGGTTACGAATCGTCACCCGCATTGCAAACCGTTATTCCAACGGAGGTTTCAGAGCCCGCGCCGGTCCCTCCACGGGAGGCGCGTTCGACCCCGGCGCGATTCGACAGCCGGAGAGCGGTATCGCGCGACCGTTCCGGGTTGGGACAGCGGGACATTTAAGGGAAGACCCTGCTTTTGAGAACTGTGCGTTTGCGCGCACAGGAGCCGCCGGTCACGGAATGAGCGCGCCACTTATCCCGATTTTGGCCGGGTGAACAGGGCCAGCGAAGCCGTGTAACCGTGGAGAAAATTCTTCCCGCCCACCGGACCGATCTCCCCATTGCAGAAGAAGCCGGTCAGTCCGAACGGACCAATCCGGGACTGGATTTTGCCGGCGTCATGCCCCGGCCGGCCAAACAAACCTTTCCCGCGGCCATTGCAACAGCACAGGCAGCCCCCCAGAATCTCCCGGTCGCGCAGCTCTTCATCCGCCTTCTCCAACAGGGCGACCAAATCCTCGTCCGCCGCGTCCGAGTCGCGTCGCTGGAACTGCATTGTCTGTCCCTCGCGCGGCAGCGCGCCGACAACCAGGCTTCCCGAGGCGGGGTCGGCGCCCAGGATGTTGCGGATCAGGAAATCGCCCCGCTGAAAGTCATCGAGGTATTCGTTCATCACGAGGCCGACGAAAAGGTTCCCGCGACAACGCGCCTGAACTTTCGGCGGCAGATCGCTGACGGTTTCCATCAGGACTTCGTAGGCGGGCCGGTTGCCGATTTCGTGGATGAGATTGGGTTCGGCACGGGTGATGGTCCACGTCTGGCCGATGGGCGTGCAACCCTGGGAAATCAATCTGGCGAGATTGACCTCCCCTCCGACGGACAGTGCGATGCCACCGTCCTCGAACACTTCGCCATCGTGATAGATCTGCGTGGTGGTTTGGGAGGGGTCTCCGCTGGCGAGGCCGCCCAGAATCGGTTTGCCCGGCCAGGCTTCCTCCCACACGCGGAGCCAGCGTTCGCAGTCCAGGTGAAAGGGATCCGCAAGGACCAGCCAGCCGTTGGTGGATTCCGGATTCACACCGGCTGCCGAGTGCCAATAAGCCGGACCGTCCGCCTCCTCGACCTGTTCGCCGGTAAAGCGCGCCGCCTTGAGGTCCGCGCCCGGCAGATGGTACAGACCGGCCACCAATCCCGGACTGTTCTCGATTTCCGAATCACCCTGGATCAATCCGGTGCTCGAACAGCCGATCAGGAGGGGAACGCGCGCATGGACCCGGAGGAGTTCCAGAATCTGGCCGGCGGACGGAAACAGATGGGGTGTCATGAAGACCGTTCCCAGCGAGACCTCGGGCGCCCGCAATCGCGAACGGAGATCCGCCGCCCAGCGTTCAAGCGCCGGCTCGTCAAAACCGCCCTGCCAATGAGCGCTCACCGAGTGTTCCAGATTCATGAAATCCACCCTACGCCGGAAGCCGGGGACGGCAAACCGAAAGCGACGAGAGCGCGATTCGGTTGTCCTGCCCGGGAACGGACCACACCCCAGGCAATCAGCCTGACGCTCGCGCCACCCGGAAACAAAACCCGGTGAAAGCAGCTCCCCAAACTTTGTTACAATTGCAACAAAGTTTGGGGAGCTGCTTTCACCAAAATTGATCGAAACCGGCCCCGCGCCGTGCGGGCGGTTTAATTAGAGGTTGTCATTGAAATCGGGAATGTTACATTCCTGCGAATTCATCGCAGCGAACCCAGCGGCCATCTATGTCGAGCATCCCAAACGATCCCCCCGAAGGGGATGATTTGGTCAAGAACTCCTCCCTCTATCGCGAGTTCCAGGCGGAACGGGAGGAGATTCTCAAGCACAAGTGGATCGAATCCGAAAAGGTCGGGTATGACATCGGATTCGAGCGCGCGTTGACCGACTGGATCATCAAGCATCGCGCCAAGTGGCGGAAGAGCCGGCATGCCGCCCCCGCACAGCGAGGCTGATCGAAGCGAGCAAGCCACCTAAAAGCCACCTTTAATGCGATCCCGAGAGGTCACCAAGGCGCCATGAACCCAGGCCTCCGGAAACTTCACCGGGCACGGTCCGAAAACGGATCGACCCCGGATTTTTTATGCCCGCACCTCCTGCCATCCTGAATGCCGCGGCCATGCAGCGCGCGCTGACCCGCATCGCGCACGAGATCGCCGAGCGAAATGAGGAAGCCGCTGACGTCGTCCTGGTCGGTATTCCACGGGGAGGGGTGATCCTGGCCCGGCGATTGAGCAGCCTGTTGGGCGCGATCTGGGGACAGTCGGTTCCCAGTGGTTCCCTCGACGTGAGCATGCACCGCGACGATCTGGATCAGACGGCCGTTCCCAAGGTCCATCCCACGGTCCTCCCTTTCGACCTGAACGGCAAAACCGTCGTTCTGGTGGATGATGTCCTCTTCAGCGGACGCACCACCCGCGCGGCGCTGGACGCGCTGAATGATTTCGGACGGCCCCAGCGCATCCAGCTCGCGGTGCTGATCGACCGCGGCCACCGCGAACTTCCGATCAAGGCGGACTTCGTGGGCAAGAACGTCCCCACCTCGCTCTCCGAACGGGTGCAGGTCCGATTCAAGGAGGAAGGAGGAGAGGACGTCGTGTTTCTCGAAAAATCATGACCTGGAACCGGAAACATCTGCTCGACATCCAGTCCCTCTCGGCGGAGGAGATCATCACCATTCTCGACACGGCGCGCGCGTTCAAGGCCGTGGGCGAGCGCGCCATCAAGAAAGTGCCCGCGCTGCGCGGAAAGACCGTGGTCAATCTGTTCATTGAACCGTCCACGCGAACGCGCATCAGTTTCGAACTGGCGGCGTTTCGCCTGACCGCCGATGTGATCAACTTCACCGCCGAGGCGTCCTCGTTGAAGAAGGGGGAAACGCTCAAGGACACGGCGCGGAATCTGGAGGCGCTGAACGCGGATATCATCATCATCCGCCACAGCGCCACCGGCGCGGCCCATTTTCTCGCCCGCTTCCTCAATTCCAGCGTGGTCAACGCGGGCGACGGCGCGCATGAACATCCCACCCAGGCGCTGCTGGATGTGTTCACCATCCGTGAAAAGAGAGGTTCCCTCGACGGCCTGAACGTCACCATCATGGGCGACATCCTCTACAGCCGCGTGGCGCGCTCGAACATCTGGGCCCTGCTGAAACTCGGCGCCCGGGTGACCCTGTGCGGGCCGGCCACCCTCGTCCCTCGCGTCTTTGAGCGCATGGGATGTCACGTGACGCATGACGTGGACGAGGCGATCGAGCACGCCGACATCATCAACCTGCTTCGCATCCAGCACGAACGTCAGCGCAAGACGATGTTCACCAGCCTGGGTGAATACACGAGCCTCTACGGTCTGAGCAAAAGCCGGCTCACCCGGACCCGGCCGGACGTCCTGATCATGCACCCCGGGCCCATCAATCGCGGTGTCGAAATCGACAGCGAAGTGGCCGACTGCGGCCGGTCCGTCATCCTGGAGCAGGTGACCAACGGCCTGGCGGTACGGATGGCCGTCCTCTTCCTCGTCAACGGAGGCAAGGGACCCCAGGAAGTGAACGCCTGACCCGTAAGGACGGTCGCGTAGGTCGTGTTCGCCGCCGCGGAGGCCACCCGGACCTGGGGGATCAACGAAAATTCCACAATAGCCGGGACTGAGCCCTTTGGGCCGGCGGCAACCCCGGCTTGACCCTCCCGCGCGGAACTGCGACAGATACCGATTATGACCCGCCCAGTTTTTCTTGCCGCTCTTGTCGTGTCATCCGGAGCCGCCGCCGCGGCCGAAGAGCACACGCTCCACACCTTCGAAAAGCTTCATCTCAACGAGCATTTCTGGTCCGAAGGCGCCAACGCCGGCGACTTCAATCGCGATGGGGTGATGGACATCGTGGCCGGCCCTTATTGGTACGCGGGGCCGGATTTCAAGAACCGCCACGAATATTATCCCGCCCGCCAGACCTTCAAACGGAAGGGGGCCGATGGCGCCGAGGAGGTCGTGCCGGGGTTTGAAGGCGCGCTGGGCAGCAACAACGCCTATTCGGACAACTTTTTCGCCTTCGCCCACGATTTCAACGACGACGGATGGGATGACATCCTCATCCTCGGATTCCCCGGAAGGGAATCGTTCTGGTACGAGAAC
>DATKEE010000420.1:0-4414 GCA_035544555.1 Candidatus Methylomirabilota bacterium | reverse complement strand
GTGCCGATATCGTAAATCCCCGCTTTGCCTTCGGGAATCTCAAAACGCGCCTTCGGCTGCGGGTCCGCATACAGGCGCAGTTCATGCTCGCCGGGCTTGAGGCCCTCGACGCTGAACCTGCCATCCCGATTGGTGAACAGTTGGACCGGCGCCCTTTGCGGGTCCTTCAACGAAACAATTTCGCCGGCTTGCAAGGTGACCGGCACGCCATTGGCCGTCTCCAGCACGCCGATCAGGAGCACGGTTGCGCCGGTGCCCACGCGGATGACGGTGCCGCTTTTGTAAGTGGGGCGGATCGTGTGGACACCGGGACCCAGATCGTAGCCGGGCGGCAAATCCGGCGCGTCAATGGTCACGTTGCGCACCAGATAGGAGCGGAGGTCGGGCAGGACAGCCGGCCCGAACCTGTCCGCGCGCGCCGCGTAAGAGTCGCGAACCGGATCAACACCGATTGTTTGGCCGGCAAAGTCCGGATGCGGAACCACAATGGCAAAGCTGTCGCGCACTGGTCGCGAGACGGCGAATTGTCCATCCGCATAGACCACGGCTGTACCAAGCCGGATACTGGTGCGACTGTCGAGGTTTTCCGAACTGGAGTCGGGCGTGGTGACGTCATGGGTCAAGCCGGCCTCGGCGCGGTAACCATTGTAGCGCAGACCGCCGTAGGCGTTGTAATCATCCGGCCGGCGTTGCGCGCCCAGATTGGCGTCCACTCCGCCGACGGAGTGCAACGCGTTGTACTGCCAGTCGGCCCGGCTGGTTTCCGTGAAACTGTCGTGACTGAACCGGGCGGTCTGCCGGCGGTTGGGAAATGAAAGGGTCAGGCTCGCGTAGGCGCGGTATTCGGTTTCGCCGGTGCTCAGTTCGCGGCGATCCAGAGTCACATCGAGAATGGCGCCCCGCCCGAATCGTTTTCCCAAAAAGAGATTCACCCCACTGGAATCACGCTGGCTGGAGCGAAGAATCTGATAGGTGCCGCCAATGCCCACGTTCATTTGCCGGGGTAATCGCCGGCTGTAACGGGCGGAGAAATCCCAAGCCACCGAATTGTCCGGTTCCAGATTTCCCAGCGAGGCGAAGAGCGGGCCGCGATATTGAGCCGCCAACGCGAAAGTGCCGGCCCACGTGCGGGCCGCATCGTAATAGCGATACCCCAGCCGTGCGGCGTAATCCCAACCGACGCCTTCCACCCGGCTCAACCCCAAGTCCGGTTGAAACGTGCCGATGCGCGTGGCCCATACCGTGTCCGCCCCGAGCATTTGTTGGTCGCCGTCGCCTTGCAGGTTCAAACCGGCGGTCAAACGATCCGTCAAGCCGACGCGATGAAGCGCGGAGAAGCCGGGAAAGCGCGCATCATAGTGCCGGTCGCTCTCCCCCTCTCGAGAGGGCAGGCCAATGCTGTAGCCGAATTCATGTTCGCCTTGGGCCAACAACTGGTAGTCGAAGAAAAACGAGAGGTGGATGGTTTCGGTGAGGCCCACATCGTCGGTGATGCGCAGGGTCACGTCATTGGCCCCGCTGGCGAACAGAAAATTACGCAGGTTGTGCGGTCCCGCCGGCAACTGGAGCGTCTGCACCCGCTGGCCGTTTACCAGCACATCGACCCTGGCCGGGTTTTTCAAAAAGAATGAAGTCTGCCCGAGCGGTTCGGTGACGCGATAGGGTTGGAGCGAGAAATTGCGCGCCACCGTCAGGCCCAGCAGCGGTTGGAAGCTTTGAAAGCCCGTGGTCGGATACGACAGGTCGCCGACGGAATACCGGATCATCCGGGACGGGTCGTCATACACCACGCGTGCGTCGTTGCGCCGCCACGGTGTGGCCGCATCCTCGGTGTAGGAAGCGCCGCCTTCGAGCACCCAGTCGCGCAGGTTGAGCGCTCCATCCAGGTCGGACCGGAAGGGTTGCAATCCTTCGTTCAGGCCGGTCGCGCTCTGCCCGACGTAATCCAGACCGGTGCGCAAGTTCACAAACGCACTGAAGTCGCTGGGTCTGAGCGCGGATTCCGCGCCCCGGGGCGGCGAGCGTCCGGTGAACTGTGTGTCGGAGGCCCGGCGAAGTCCGGCGGGTACCGCCACGCGCAATTCCAACTTCTCCTCGTCAAACACGGCGTCCAATCCGAGTTCCTGGAGCTCTTGCAGTCGCAAGTTGCCTTGCGCGTCCACGGCACTCGCGATCTGCCGCAGCAATTCGGCCCGGGCGAGGAACTCGATTTCGCGGAGCAGCGGCGCGGCCTGGACCTTCAAGTTCTCGCGATTGGCCGGAATCACAACCTGGATTTCGTCCCGATACTGCATTTCGACCACCAATGGGACGGTGATGGAATAAACCCGGGGTGGCGGCGGCTCCCCCAAACCATTTTCAGCCTGCGCTTCCGCGCGCGTTGCTCCCGACATCATGAAGAGCCACGCAACCAGCAAAACACCCTGCCCGAGGGGCAACCCAAGCCCCCAGTTCGACCATCGTAGAAAATTGGGAAAAGCGGGCACAGCACGCGAGCGCCCCCGGCATCGGTTTACCAAGCTTCCAGCCATTGAGAATGCGGGCCGGAAGAAGGCAAGCATCCATGAGTCTCCGATGCAAGGTTAGGAATTTTTTATGAAATCAAAACTGACTTGCAGCGGCCCGTCAGCCAACCCTGCCGGCCACGGCACGACAAATCGCCGCTTCCCGCCAGCCAGCATATTTTCTCCGGCAATATTGGGCAGCGCTTCCGGCTCCAACTCGACGGTCTTATCCCCGACTTGGATCGTGAGCCGCAAATCGCGCAGGATCATGTGCGCATTGCCCCGGTTGTGGAAAATCAACTCAATTTGACGTTGGCCTTGCGCATCGGTCCGGGGAACCGCCGATTCGAGCACAACGTCCGCCTTGGCGCCCTTGGGCACGATGTAAACCGAGCCGAGATAGCGAATCAGCAGTTTAATCTGGGCGCCGGCCTGTTTTTCATTCTCCAGATTGACAGGGAGTTGTTCGGCCAAAATCCGGTAAGCCAGTTCCTTTTCCGGCTTGGAGTCGCCCACCCACTTGACGCGAACCGTTTGGACCTGTTTCGGTTTGAGCAGAACCTGCGGTGGATATACGATGAAATCGTCGTCTGCGGACGTGTTGGTTTCCTTGCCGTCCATGTCCATCCGGCGGGTGAGCATGGAAATCTGAATCGCCACGGTGTTGGTGGATTCGTTTTCCAGGCGGAAGGCCTGGTTGGCGCCCCGTCCAGCCGGCTCAAAGTCCATCTTGATAGGCACCAGCTTGAAGGCATGGGCGGCTGGAATGGCAGCGAGGGAAAACAGCGCGGCCACCAGGAGGCAGAACCTGCGGCGGGCCACTCCCGGTTTTCCTGAAATTGTCATGTCCAGATCGCCCATTGCCTTGTTGCTCAGACTGGATTACTTGGCCGCGATGGTCAAGGTGATCGTGTCGGAATAGGTGTCGGCATTGCTCCATGAAGAACCCGAGAAGGTGATCAGCAGGTTCTTGTTGCTGCCGGTTTCCGGGCTGGCCGCACTCGTACTGGTCACCACCGCGCTACCCGTCGCGCCCAAGGTGACTGCTGCCTCTGCCAACGCCGTGCCATACTTCATCGAGTAGTTGATGACCGTTGCATTTGCCGTGTTCGCGCCCTTCAGACGAGCTTGGCTGCTGCTGGCCGCCTGCGCGTTGGCTGAAACCAGTGTCACGGTATAGCCATCGGGGTCGTTGTTCTTTTCATTGACGACCGCGACGTTCTGATCCGTGGCGCCGGCGCTCAGGTTCAGGGTGTTGAAGCCGGTCTGTCCGGTGACGGTGATTTCATTCACCGGCTCGACTGTGCCTTGCACAGTGACACTGCCATTGTCCGCTGCAAGCGCCGAGGAGCCGCTCAGGACCAGACCGACTGTGATAACAGCGATCATAAGACCGCTCCGGACTTTTGCATTCTTAGTGTGCTTCATAACTTCTTTTCTTTTTGTTTCTTTGTTTTTGTTTGCTGCATTTTTACGATGACATTCATCGTCGCAACTGGGGACAACGTAGAGGATCGGGCTGCGGAAAAAAATCGGCCGAAGTCTGATTTGGTTGTGATAATGTCGAGAAGCGGCTGTCGGAATTTCTCCTACAACATGATGGGTTTCCCGGCCTTGTTGACGACGACCAAGGACGTGCTTCAAGGTTTTGCCGGGCGCCCATGCCGCACCAGACCGAAGAACTGACTTGGGGCTCTTTAAGATTTCGCCCTCTTCGGCCGGAAGGAAGTGGAGGCTTAAGCACCAGCCTCGATGGCGATATCGAAAACCATCCGCAAGGTGCCTACGGTGTTGTTGAAATTCGAAGGGGCGGCCGTCTGGGCGAAACGTGCCGCCCAAGCCAGGCAATCCGATCTGGAAACCCGGGAGACGTCCGTCCCGCTCAATTCGGGCCAGGATTTCAGGAGCGC
>DATKEE010000419.1:0-9262 GCA_035544555.1 Candidatus Methylomirabilota bacterium | reverse complement strand
GCCCGCCTTCTGGATGGGGTATCCCTTTCCGCACGCCCTCGAGCGCATCGAACGGTCCCGGGAGATTCCCTGGGCCCTGGCGTTCAATGGACTGGGCTCCGTGATGGGAAGCCTGGGCGCGGCGCTGTTGGCCGTGCACGGCGGCTTTCCCCTGCTGGCCGCCGCAGCGGTCGCCGCCTACCTCGTGATCCTGCTCCTCCTCGGAGAATTCACGACCCGGAACACCTGAACCGGCATCATTCCCGGGGTGTCCCGTCTTGCAGCGCGGGCGGGGCGGTGGAATTCATCTCCGTGAGAATCTCCTCCGTGAGATCGTTCTCGCCGCTGTGGAAGAGCACGATTTTTGTGTCGCTCTTGCTCATGCCGGCAACGTCGAGGACAAGCTGGTAATTGCCCGCCCTGGCCTTCGAGTCGATGATCTTCTGGATTTCTCCTAGGATGTTTTCGCGCATGCGCGCCTGTTGTTCCCCCAATTCCGCCCGAGCGGAACGGTCAAACGCCTGGACATTCTGCTGCATGCGCTGCAATTCCTGCAGCTTGGCTTCCGCGTCCTTCCGCCGCCTCTCCCGTTCCGCCACCGAGACGGCCTGATCGTTCGCGCTCTCCAGCAACGCCTGGTAATCCTGGTCCCCCTGCTTGAGCCGGTCCAGCATCTGCGCCTTTTCCTCGTCCTTGACCGCGGCGTTTTCCTTGAGCCGCGCATCCGCCTGCTTTGTCTTCCAGTAGTCGTCGAAGACCTTCCGCAAATCAATCGTGGCGATCCGTGACTGCGCGTCGGCGGATTGGGTGGACAGCAGGATGCCCCCCGCCACAAGACACATGGTAAGCAATCGAATCAATGGTTTCATGAGCCCAGCAAATCAGAAATTCCGGTTATATCCAGCGGTAAATTGAAATCGACCGCTGCTGTCGTTGAATTCGTCCGTGGTGATCGGTATCCCGTAATCCAGCCGGATCGGGCCGATCGGCAGATTCAGCCGGAACCCGACCCCCCAATTGTCGTTGTATTCCGAGTTCAGTTCGTAGGATTCCGCAAACACGTTTCCAATATCATAAAACATTGCGAATCGCAGACGATCAATGAGCGGCACGCTGTATTCCACCGACCCCAGCCAGTAGGTGCCGCCACCGATCGGTTCGCCGTTCGAATCCTTCGGACCGACATCCCGGAAACGAAACCCGCGCATCGTGTAGGCTCCACCCAGAAAATAACGGTCAAACAACGGCACCCGGTCCGAATCCCCGTATTCCTCCACCACACCAATGCGGCCCACGATCTCCAGGATGTGCCCCTCGAACGGACCTGGAAAATATCGCGCCGACTTCAACTCGATCCGGTAAAAGTCCGTGTCCGCCCCGAACGGACCCCCCGCCAGTTCGGTGGTCAGTTCGGTCCACTGGCCGCGGGTCGGCATCAGGGCGTTGTTCAGCGTGTTGTGCGACAGGGAAAGCCCCACCTTCGAAACCAGCCGGTAACCCTCCTCCGCCTTGATGATGTCCGACGCGCTGTCGTCCACGTCCACGATGCCGACATTTTCGATCGTGTAACTGACCCCGCCGGTGATCCGGCTGGTCAGCGCGCGCAACAGCCCGATCCTCGCCCCGGTGATGCTTTCATCGTAAAGATTGTTCCGGCTCACGAAGTTGTTCTCCTCGTGATACAGGTCCACGTCCAGCGCCAGCCGCCGACGGAGAAACCACGGCTCCCGGAAGGTCACCCGATACTCCTGCCGCCTCGTGCCGACCGTCGCCCGCATCCGGAACTTCTGGCCCCCTCCGCTGAAATACGGCGGTTCAAACAGATCGAAGTTCCCCTGCGAATACTCGACAAATCCCACCAGGCTGTCCACCGAACTGAACCCCGCCCCCATCGTCACGTTGCCCGTGTTCTGCTCCTCCACCGTGATCACCAGATCCTTGAGGTACTGCGCCTCCGTCGGCTCCGCCGGCGTCTCCACCGTCGAAAAATACTGCATCTGCTCCAGCCGCCCCCGGCTCAGCTTCACCCGCACCATGTCGAACGGTTCGCCCGGCGACACCGCCAGCTCCCGCCGGATCACCCGGTCCTTCGTCTTGTAATTGCCCTCGATCTCGATCCTCTCAATATAGGAACGCTCCCCCTCCGTAATCTCGTAAACCAGATCCATCGTCCCCTGCGCGACGTTCGGATGACGGACCGCGCGCACCCGGAACGACCCGGATCGCGTCGGATTCACCGGATCCGTGATGTATCCCCGGCTCCCGTAGAAATCCTCGATCCTCGTCACGTCCCGGCGCAGGTTCTGAGGGGTGAAGATCTCCCCCTCGACCATCTCAATCCGCCAGCGCCGCCCTTCGCTCGCGTACCCCTCCCGAATCTCCTGCTCCGAAAACAACCGGTTGCCTTCGAATTTCACCGACCCCACCTGATACTGCCCGCCCTCAAAAACCTGAAAGCGGATCACCACCTTCTTCTCGGACATGTAATCGATCCGCACGTCCCGGACCTCGAAATCGATGTAGCCCTCGCTCGAATAGAACTCCTGCAGCAGGGCCTTGTCCGTTTCGAGCTGATCCTCCTTGAGCAGTCCGCTGCCCGTCAGCCAGGACAGAAACCACCGCCGCTTGGTGTCGATGACCTTGCGCAGCCGCTTGTCCGAAAACACCTCGTTCCCCTCGAACTCGATCACCTCGATCTTCACCTTAGGCGATTCCCGGATCACAAAGGTCACCGTGCCCCGCCCCGTCTGTTCGTCGATCACCGGCGCCTCGTATTCGACGGTCGTCCGCGGATAGCCCGCCTTCCGATACCGCTCCTGAATCGCCCGGGTGTCGGCATACAACCTTGGCTCGTTCAACGGTTCGCCCACCTCCGAGCTGATCGTCTCCATCAGCTTCTTGTCGCTATACTTCTCGTTGCCCGTGAACCGGATCTCCGTGATCGTCGGATGTCCCTCCACGTAATAAATGAGCTTCAACCCCTCGGGTCCCGGTTCCTCGTAAACCCGGATGTCCCGGAAAAAGCCCGTCGCATACAACTTCTCGATGTCGTCCTCCGTGCTCAGCGGGCGAAACTCATCCCCCACCCGTGTCCGAATGTTGGCGCGAATCAACGAATCGCTGACGGACGGGGGCCCCACATGACGGATTTCGATCTCGGTGACGCGGGGGCCGGAAGGCTGGGCGAGGAGCCATGGCCCGGAGAGCATCAACCAGAGCCCGACCGTCCAGGCATGGCGCGGGGAAAACATCTTCATCTAGGCGTCGCTCGGCACATCTTCGGCGCTGACTTTTGCGGCGTTCTCAAAACGGGTGAATCCCTTCAGGAAGGTGAGATGGACATCGCCGGTCGGCCCGTTGCGCTGCTTGGCAATCAACAGATTCACCGGCAACGCGTCCTGTTCCACCTCGCCACCCTCTTCGTCCTCTCCACCGCCCGGCTTATACAGTAGAGCGACCAGGTCGGCATCCTGTTCAATCGCGCCGGATTCCCGAAGGTCAGACAGCCGGGGCTTGCGGTTCCTGTCCTTCTCCAGTTCGCGATTGAGCTGGCTGAGAACAATCACCGGAACGGCCAGCTCCTTCGCCAACGCCTTGATGCCGCTTGAGATGTCCGCGATTTCCTGCTGCCGGTTCTCGGCCCGGCGCGCAGTAGAATGGAGCAACTGGAGGTAGTCAACGACAAACAGCTTGACCCCATGCTGTTGCGCCATCCGCCGCGCCTTCGCCCGCAATTCCAAAATCGACAACGCCCCCGTGTCATCGATGAACAACGGCGCGTTCGCCAGCTTCCCCGCCGCCCCCGTCAACTTCGGAAAATCCCGCTCCGCCAGAAATCCCTCCCGCACGTTCCGCAAATTCACCCGGGATCGCGAACACAACATGCGCAACACCAGCGATTCCGCCGTCATCTCCAGACTGAACACCCCCACCGGCAGCCGCTGGTCAATCGCCATGTGCTCCACCATGTTCATCGCCAGCGACGTCTTCCCCATGCTCGGCCGCGCCGCAATAACGATCATCTCCCCCCCGTGCAGACCGGTCGTCATCTTATCGAAATCCACAAACCCCGTCGCGATCCCCGTGAGCATCCCCTGCCGCTGATGATACTCCTCGATGGTGCTGATCGCCTTGTGCACCAGATCCTTGATCCCCGCGGTGCTCTCCTCCACCCGCGACTCGCTGATCCGCAAAATGTCCCGCTCCACCTCGTCCAGCAACTGGTCCACCTCCCCCTCGTGATCGTACACCCGCCCCACCACCTCCGTGCACGTGTGAATCATCCGCCTCAGGAGCAACTTCTCGCTCATGATCTCCGCGTAATAACTCAGGTTCGCCGCCGAGGGCACCGCGTCCGGCAATGACGCCAGATACGCGATTCCCCCCACCGATTCGAGCTGGTTGCGATCCTTCAATTGCTGCTGCAGCGTGATCAGGTCAATCGCGTCCTTGCGGTCATACATCTCCACCAGCACCTCGTAGATGCATTGGTGCCGCAGATCGTAGAACGTCCCGGCGCCCGACTTGAATTTCTCGATGCACTGCCCCAGGCACACGTGCGGATCCAGCAGCACGCAACCCAGCACCCCCTGCTCCGCCTCGATCGAATGCGGCGGCAGCCGGTCCACTCGCGACGCATCCGCCATTCCCGGCTTCTGCCGGCGCGCTTTCTTGAGGTCAGCCGGCGAATGGCCGGTCTCGGGACTCACGGAATCGATCATGCCAACCAGCAAACGCGTTTTCCCTCCTCCGCTCAACCCTTTTGACCGAAGAGTTATTCAAAACTATCCGCACCCTGTTCCCAGGTTCTTCACAAGTATTTGACGCATTCTCTCATGGCGTGCGGACGCCGCGGGCGTCCCTCCCGTGCGAAATCTCAACGGAAGTTGGCCGACGACGACGCGGCCGCCGGGGAGGCACGAGTTACGTCCAGAACCTTTCGGCAGCCGCCTGGGCGACGCTGGCGTTCCTGGAAACGCGTGTATTCGATGACCGGAGGTAATGGCGGTGACGGCAGCCTACAGGTTCAACGCGTCCAGGCGTGGATGGTGGTCTGGACATTGACCGGGAGGGTGACGTTGACGGTGACCTCGGCGGGGTTGGTGGTTTGATTGTCTATTTCCGCCTCGTATTGAACCGATGGTCCGTTGTCAGGTGTGAGCACAACGGTGATGGGGACGATGTCGTTGAAGTCCTGTGCCTGAACGCGCACGGTGCGGTCGGGGCTGGACCCGAAAGGCAGAATAAAGACGACGGGATCTGAGCCTTCGGGAATGGTGGTGCCCGCAGCTTCGATGATGTCGAGGCGAGGAACGGGAGTGGGGAAGACGACCATCAAGGATCCGATGGAGGTGATTCCGGAAGGCAGGTAATTAAGGCCCAATCCGGTGCGATCCATCGTATCCACGCGGATCCGGCCTGGGGCACCAAAGTGGCTTCCATCGACTCTGAGGTTGCCATTTCCGCTAATCACTGGCGCGACCAGGCGGATGGCGCCACCGCTGCCGCCATTCACGTAAGTGCTGTTCTGGGAACCGCCGCCTTGAGCGAAAATGTCCGCAGAACTGCTGGTTAAGTGAATCCGCGTGCTGGATGCGATCAGGATGGCGCCACCCCCGCCGCCGCCGCCAAACCCCGGTGTGCCCTCGGTGCCGCCACCGCCCGAGCCGCCCACCATCGGGATCAAGAGGGCACTGCCGTAAGCCGCCCCTTTGTTGGTGCTCGTCGTGCCTGACGTGGTGGCATAGCCGCCAGGACCCGCGGCCTGGGCGACATTACCGACGCCTCCCGCCCCGGCACGGCCTGCGCCCGGCCCAAAGCCGTCGCCAGGCGGCGTGGAGACCGAGGCGGGATTTCCCCCGTCAAAACCACCGGGGCCGCCCAATCCGCCGGCGACATTGTTGGCGGTATTTCCCGAGACGACGATGTCGCCGCTGATGGTGACGTCGCCGGTGGCGAGCAAATACACGGGGGTGTTGTGCGCGTTGCGGTTGAACCGTAGCGACGTGCCCGCGGCGATGTTGATGGTGGTGGCGTGGAAGATACCATCCGCCGGAACGACGAGGGTTGTGTGGGCGGTGATATCGATCGGCCCATAGGAACCGTCGCTCCCGGAGGAGAACTGGCCCAGGGCCCCGGTTAGCCCGCCGCCGGCGATCAGCAGCAGGATGAGGTTCGTTTTGAGCGCTTTCATAGAGGGTCCTTTCAACAGTGCAATGTGTCGTTCGATCGTGAGAGTCTTTGGTGAGCTGAGGTGAGTGGTTCTCATGGCATTGGGTCAAGGTCCTGGTAACTCTACAAGGACCGGGGGTTGGGCGATGGTCGTGCCGGATGCGAGCGCGCCGCTGTCGTCGAACGCCGGCAGACCCAGTGAGACGCGCGGTTGAGCAACGGTGGTCCCGGCGCCCAATCCGGTCGCATCATCGAAGCTCGGAAGCCCGATGGCCACGGGCGGCTGGGCCACGGTCAGGCCCGCACCCAATCCGAACGCGTCGTCGAATGAGGGCAGGCCGACGGACGCCGAGGGGCGGGCAATGATGGTGCCTGCCGCCAGCATGCCCATGTCATCGAACGTTGGCAGTCCGACGCTGATGCGCGGAGCGGCCACGGTGAGACTCACCGTCAACCCGGCAAACGTGCCGAAGTTTGGCAGTCCGACGCTGACGGATGGCCCAGAAACGATCATCAGCGGCGGGGTCGATTCGGGATCCAGCGGATCGCTGCCCCCCGTGACCTCGCTTTCATCGTTCCACAAATCCAAATCCGAATCGGCCGCCAGCGGGTTGGTTCCGAGATCCACTTCCGCACCGTCATCGAGACCGTCGCCGTCCGTGTCCACACGCGTCGGGTCTGTGCGCAGTTGCGTGACTTCCATACCATCCGACAGACCGTCACCGTCGGTATCGCCGCGGGCCGGGTCGGTGCCTAGAATCACCTCCGCGCAATTGGTTAAGCCGTCTCCGTCGGAATCCTCTTCGCCATCGAACACGCCATCGCCGTCCGTATCGGGGAGGTTGGGGTTGAGTCCCAGGGCGATCTCGACACTGTCCGGCAGGCAGTCGTTGTCGCTGTCCACACAATCGATGCCGAGCTGTTCGCAAGGAATGGCGGTGATGATGCCCGCATCGGTGAATCCGCCGGGGACGACGGTGGGGGAGTTGGCGAT
Organism: Candidatus Methylomirabilota bacterium; assembly: GCA_035544555.1. Taxonomy (GTDB): domain Bacteria; phylum Verrucomicrobiota; class Verrucomicrobiia; order Limisphaerales; family DATKEE01; genus DATKEE01. The sequence continues at coordinate 2,118 of DATKEE010000419.1, read as the reverse complement.
GCCGAAGGTGGCGGTGGGCCCGGTGGTCCGCGCGATGACACCCTGAATGCCGAAGGCGGTGGCGACACCGGGGATCGAGAACCGGCCCTCGGCATCGGTGGTCGCCGTGCCGGCGACGCCGATCAGCGTGATGGTGATCCCTTCGACGGGCTGACCGTTTTCATCCATGACGATCCCGGTGACGGTGGTGAGGGGATCGCCCGGGGAAACATCCACCTGAGCGACCGAGGTGGCGGCTTCGTTGATGGCGGTGATGAACACCATGCCGCGGCCGACGGCGGTGACGACACCGTCCGGATCCACAGTGGCAATGTCGGGATTGCTGGTGCGATAGATCGTCCAGGCGGTGCGCGGCGTAAGATCCATCAGGCTGCCGCCGATCAGGGTGCCGGTGACGCGCACCTGCGTGGTTTGGCCGATTTGCGTGAGCGTGGGCTCGTCAGGGACGGCGCGGATGGCTTCGGGAAACGGTGGCGGCGTCAGGGTGAGCGTGAGATTGGTGACCACGAATGGTTCGCCCTGTCGGATTTGAAACGGTTCGCTGAAGACGTAACGCGTGACGCCATCGACGGTGCTGAAACCCACCACGCGCAGAAAATCGTCGCTGAGAAAGTCCGGCCGCGTGCCCGGCCCCCCGGGGCCGAACTGGTCGGGCGCGGCGATGTTCGGGATGAGGAACGAGCCGTCGGGATTGACCTGCACCGTCTGCCCGGCCACGGAAAGGGTCCAGGTGTCGTCGAGGACGACCTGCGCCGGCATGGAGACCAGGCCGAGAGCGAGGATCAGCAAGACACCAGGCGGTGCCAGGCGGATCAGGAGTCCTCGTGCGTTGGTTTTCACGAAGTTATCTGGTTAAAGACTGGGCGTCGCGCTCAGGGTTCATACGCCTCTCGATGGGTTTTCCACCATTCCTGCCATAATTCGACGTCCTTCTGCGTGTAAAACTTCTTGTCGGGTCCGATAGGCGGGACAACGGGGTTTTCGATCAAAGTGGCGAGTTTCATGGCGGCGACCATGCTCGGTGCCAGAAAGGCCTGGTCGGATACGATGCGTTCGCCGTCAGGTCCGCGGGTGACATAGCGTCCTCCGGAGTCCGGGTCTTGCAACAGTTCGCCCAAGTGCCGGATGGCTTCGCGGTCTCCGATCTTCGCCGTGTCTTCGATGGCCATATATTGTCGGGCGCGGTCTTCGCTCTTGAGTTCGGAGAAAATGGCCTCGCGCTCCTCCGGGTCTCCCCGCCGGGCGAGTTCGACGCGCAGCTTTCGCATCAGGCCTCGGTTTTCCTGGCCGGTTCCGGCGAGGCGGCGGTGTTTTTCCAATTCCTGGCGCAGTTCCTCGATCGGGATGGGGGCGAGCGCGGAGGTCGCGGCCTGGGGAGCAGCGTTTTGAGTGGCACCGGGTTGGGGCGTGTTTGGGGGAGGGTTTGGTGCGGGTTGTGCCGGGAGGTGGAGGAGACCCGGCCCCAGCAGGATGAGGAGGGTGGCGATCAGGCGATGGGCTTGGAAAGCGTTCATGTTGGCGGTTTCATGGATTGACCAGATCCCAATCGTGTTTGACGACGCGGCAGGGATTGGAAGCGTCTCCGAATTTGTACATGACATCAAGAATGTCGTTGCTTTCTCCGTTTCGACCGAGGAGATGGCCCACTTCGTGGGCCGTGTGGTTGAGGGGAGTGTTGGCGCCTGAGGCGTCGGAGAACACTTCGTCCATGACCGTCAGACCGATGGGGTATTCGTAGGCATGGACGTAATAGATGTTGTAATCGACGGTGGTGTCTTTGACGGTTCTGACCTGGTTAATCTCGTCGAATTGCGGCGGCATTTTACGTCCTACACCGGGGATCTCGTAGGGATCGTCCAGCTTCCCATCCAAGTCGAGATCGTAGTTCAGAGTGTGATCGGTTCGGGTGACGGTGAAGAACACGTTGGCTTGTTTGCCCCACACCTCGTTCAGATAGCGTTCAACATCGGCGGCGGCCGGAGCGGTGCCCGGGGCCGGGCCGTTCACCGCGTTGGCGACCGTTTGGCAAATGCCATCGGGCCCCGTAGTGAGGGTCTCGCCCGCGACGGTATCATCGCCATTCTTGCGCGTGTCACGTTTGGCATTGGGGCCCGCGTT
>DATKEE010000418.1:0-3211 GCA_035544555.1 Candidatus Methylomirabilota bacterium | reverse complement strand
CAGCGTGAATCCGCGCGTGGGCCGGCAGTTCGAGCGTCCGCGCCGGGGCGGTATCATTCCAAAGGCAAGTCCGTGGATGAAACCGCGAATGAACACGAATGAACACGAACGGAGAGGGACACAGGGGGTGCGGGGCGGGTGTATCAGGCGTTGATCCTGAATGGGCCGGCGGGTATTTCCGTCATTCGCGTCGAGCCGCGATTGAGGAGGCGTTCTCAGGACAGGATTACGGATGGGAAACTCCGGCTTCATAAGGATTCGGTTTGCGCGTCATTCAGCGATAGTGCGTCATTACCAGCGATCCACGCCATTCGATCAAGGGCACCGGGACGGTGCCCGAACTCGCAGGCGGGGACGCCCGCGCTACGCTGTAAAGCGTTGGCGGCAGGCGGAGACCCTGGAGGGGCGGTGTGGATCGGTCGTGCTATGCGGCGAATAATAGCGGAAACCGGCGCGGAAGCATTGGCGAATATATGCAAAGGGGGTTGAAAATTCTGCATGGGGCGGCGTGCGCACTTTTCCCGGTGGCTCATGTCATTTGAAGAACGGAAACAATTCCTTCAATTCGTCCCGGGTGGCCCGTTGTCCGTATTCACAGAGCTCGAATGCCTCGGCGTATTCGACCCGTCGTCCCTTTTCCTCGCCGTAGAGTTCGACCAGTCTGTAGCGGAATTTGTCCGCGGTATTGCGGGCCCGTTGTTTGAATCGTTCCGACACCTGCTGTTTGCGTGCGGCGCGCGCGTCGGGATCCGTGGGCACGGGGACGATGTGTTCGAAGTGGCCGGTGGCCCAAAGACTTTCGACCTGCGATTCGAGGCTCCAGAGCGCGTCGATCTTTTTCTCAATCACGTCGTCGATGGACACCACGATGTCCGGCTCGAATGGATTGGGCTTCTGGAAGCCGTCCTCGGCGAAAAGGAACACCGGGTTGCGCGCGAGTTGGGGGACCGTGGGCATGAAGTGTTTGACGATCACCATGAACGCGGCGTCCTGGACGAGGACGCCGGTGTAGCGATGGTCGGGATGGTAATCATTGGGCCGGTGCGAGATGACGACATCGGCCTTCCATTCCCGGATCAGGCGGACAATTTCACGGCGGGTCTCGAGCGTGGGCATCAGTTCGCCGTCGTGGATGTCCATGACGTCGGATGTTTCGATGCCGAGGATGCGCGCGGCTTTTTGAACCTCCTCGAGGCGGCGGCGGGCGAGTTCGCCCCCGGCCATGTCGGCGTGGCCGATGTCGCCGTTGGTGGTGGAGACGAATTTGACCTTGTGCCCTTGCGCGGCCCACATGGCGCCGACGCCGCCGGCCTTGATTTCGGCGTCGTCCGGATGCGCGCCGAAAAAGATGATGCGCAGGGGAGTTTCAGCGGGAATTGGATCGGCCGCGGTGAGGGGGAATGAGGGGATCAGAAGGCACAGGAGGAGGATGACGTTGAGCCGGGAAGGAGGTTCGGGGTTCATGGCGTTCGGGGTGGATGGTTGATGGTTTTGAAGCCGCCGGGCGCGGACTCGCCGGACAGGATGGGACCGCGGCTGCGGCGGGCTTGACTCCGCGATCTTTTGCCGGAAGATGGCCTCCGTTCAACTCCCTTTCACGCATGTTGTCAATGGCGTGAGGGCGGGTGAACAGGACAACCGCGCGGGGAAATGACCACGGCTCGGAGATGCAAACATGATCCGCTTCGTGCGGAGGCATCCGATCGTGACCGGCGTTTTCGGAACGCTGGCCGGGCTCATGGCTTTGGTTCTTCTCGTCAGATTCGTGCTGCTGGACTTCACCGGACGACCGTTTTGCCACAAGCAGATCTATCACCCGCTTCTATTCTGGGATTCGGACAACGAGACTGGCTTTTTTCCGAATGCGTCAGGCAAGAGCAGGGACTCACTTGCGATGCTTCGGGATCATCTGGCGGTCAGCGTGGTCGAAGACTCCTACCAGTATGTCCCGGGTCTGCGTGAGGACGATCCGGGTGATTTGGTCGTGATGTATCTGCCCCAGGCCACGCGCTGGACCTGGCATGGGGAGTTTCCACCGACCATTTTCACCAAGAAGGCATGGATTCTCGTCCCGCTGGATTTCACGATTGGAGACAGGCCACGTTCAGGGCCGGGCGAGTTGAGCGAACGGGTTTCTCGGGAGGAGTTGGGGCAAAGGCTCGCCCGGACTTTGGACTTTATCAGGACCAACGAGCGGCCCCACTGGCCGGCAGTCGTGGCTGAACATTCCCGATTCCTTGCAGGCATTGCGGCTGCGCCGGAGTGATCCTGAATTGCCGCGTCAACGTTGCCTTGAGGGAATGGGAGCGGTGGCGAGCTTGTCCAGCAGATCCTGCACGACTTCCGGATGTTCAGCCGCCTGATTGCGGGTTTCTCCGGGGTCGGTCCGGTAATTGAAGAGTTCAATCGAGTCGAGGACGCCCTCGTCGCGTTCGCGGACAATGAGCCGCCAGTCGGCGTTGCGGATGGTGCGGCGGCCGCCTGTCCAGAACCCGAGCGCCGGTTTGGTGGCGGGTGCGCCGGGATCATCGAGTTGGGGACTGAGGCTTTGTCCATCCAGGCCCGAGGGCATCGGCAGGCCGCACAAATCGGCAAGGGTGGGGAAGATGTCCACGCTTTCGACCACCGCATCGGAGATCGCGCCGGCGTTTCGCTGGCCCGGAACGCGAATCATCAACGGCGCACGCAGGGCGTCCTCGTAAAGGCAGTGCTTGCCCCAGATGGCGTGTTCGCCCAGGAGGAATCCGTGATCGCTCCAGATGATCACAATCGTGTTTTCCGCCTCCCCCAGTTCCCGAAGTATGTCCAACACACGGCCCGCCTGCGCATCGACATAGGTCACGCAGGCAGCGTAAGCGTGACGAAGCTGGCGCGCGTAGGCCGGGTGGGTGTCCGGATCGAGGTCTTCGTGGCCGTAGTTGCCGCGGAACTCTCCGCTGCCATGCCAGCCGGAGGGCCAGTCGGGTCTGGCTGCCACGGTCGATCTCAGCACGGGAATTTCCGCTGAATCATGCCGGTCGAACCAACTCTTCGGCGCGGCGAATGGCAGATGCGGTTTGAAGAATCCAACGGCAAGGAACCACGGCTCATTCGCATCCGTCAGCTTGCGCAACGTGGAGACGGCTTCATCGGCGATCCAGGCATCCGGGTAGGCGGTGTCCGGACCGTCGAAGGCTTCCCAGGCAGGGGACTGGCCGCGTGTTCGCGGTCG
>DATKEE010000417.1:0-15089 GCA_035544555.1 Candidatus Methylomirabilota bacterium | reverse complement strand
TCCGTCGGCGTATCCCGGTTTGCAGCCCATCCCTGTGTTCCTCAGAACGCCGTCCGCCGAGGAGGTGCCCGCGCTGGGATTGTTCGCGGTGTCGCCGCCTCCGCATGACCGCTTCGAGTTGTGGCACGATGGAACGTTGTCGGGGCACTACGAACTGCCGTCCTACTATGAACGGCCGGAACCCACGGCAGGGCGCGTTCTGCTCACGCCTGTCGCGTTGCTTGCGGACGGCGGGATCGTGGTCGCCGTCACCGCCGCCGGGTTGGGGCTTGTCGTGCTTGTCTTGTATCTCAACTCGGAGACTGACTGAGCCATCCGCTCCCCCTCCGTAGCATCCGACGTGGGTCGGATCTCTTCCTCACCGAACGCCCGCAAGCCTCTCGAATCCCCCAGCCAATACACCCACTCACATCAGCGTCCGTTCAACGGTTGCACCCGTGCGGTGAGATTTTCGACGTTCGCAAGTCCTGCCCCGTAACGAAAAAAAGGTCAGAGCGGACTCACGTCCGCTGCTACGAGGAGGGACGATTCCCCCTCACGTGCTCCTCAACCGACCTTGCGGAGTTTGGTGATCCTTCCGGTGTGAACCCACTCGGCGACGAAGATGTTGCCATCGGCGTCGAAACAGGCGTCGTGCGGATGGAGGAACCGGCCCGGCACCCAGCCTTCACCCTGCTCGTTGCGACGAAGCTTCATACCGTCCTTGAGCACCTGCTCGCGCCAGTCCGGGTCCTCTCCCAGATGCGCGATGACACGGTCGTTTCCATCCAGCAGGGTGATCCGCGCGCTGAGATCGGGCACCAGCAGCACGTCCTGGTGCGCGTCGAGGTTCGCGGGCAGGATGAATCCATCGAGCGTCCTCAGATGACGGCCCTCCAGTGTGAACCATTGCAGGCGCATGTTCGCGCGGTCGGCGACGACCACGGAAGGTCCGCGGCCGGGACGGGAGTCGAGCCAGATGCCGTGGGGTGTGTTGAACTGGCCTTCCCCGTCGCCGGGTTCCCCGAACATGGAAATCCAGTTGCCATCCTTGTCATAGCGATGGATGCGCCATGAGCCGTAACCGTCCGCGAGAAGAAAGCCGCCGTCGGGCAGAAAGGCGTGGTTCGTGGGCATGAAGGCGTCCCGGCCCCAACGCCTGGCCGGCCGCGTGTCCTCCCCCTCCGGATAAAGCTCCGACTCCATCGGCGCGCGCTTTTCCCAGACCGGTTCGCCCGCAAGGGTGAGCTTGGCGAAATTCTTCAACTGCTGGTAGCCCGTCACATAAAGGAACTGCTCCCGGCCCTCGGTGCGGACATCGAGTCCGTGCCCCCCGCCCTGGAATTCGCTGCCGAACGCGCGAATGAATTTGCCCTCGGAATCGAACACGAAGATCGACGGATGATCGGGCAGGTTTTCCCGGCCCTCATGGATGACGTAGAGCAGGCCGTCGCCATCCACGGCAACATTATGCGTGGTCTGCCAGGTGTAGCGGCCGGGCAACTGCGCCCAGTCATGGAGGACTTCGTAGCGGTGCGCGCCCGCGCCGATGACGAGTTGCTTTTCGGACTTCTGCGCGGTCAGCACATTGGGAAAGGCGAGTGCGGTGGCGGCCAGCGCGGAGGTCTGTCCGAGAAAACGCCGGCGGGTGAGTGGGGAGAAGGGTTTCATGGTTTGTTCAGGGGTCATGGGGAAACTGTTCCAGCAACTCGGCGGCCTGGTAAAACCCGGTCCGATCCTTGGTGGCCTCACGGACGGCGGCGACCTTTTCCGGTGTGATGACCGAGCCTTGGTTGCCGAACGCGTTGCGCGCGTACGTGAGCACGGCGGCGATTTCCTCGTCGCTGAGACCGCGGAAGGGCGTCATGGGCACCAACCCGGGGTATTGCCGGCCCTGGACTTCGACGGGGCCCAGCATGCCGTGCAGCGTCAGGCGGATCAGTCGCTCCTCGCTCCCCATGGTCCAGCGTGTGCCGGCGATGGGCGGAAACTGCGCCGCCGGGAGGCCCTGGCCGTCTTTCTGATGACAGGTGACGCAGTGGCCCGCCCGCGAATACACCTCGGCGCCCTTGATGAACAGTTCCCGATCCCGGCCCGTCAGAGTGGTTTCCACCTCCGCTTCCGGCGTGGTTTCAACCTTGCCGACGGTGAGGAACGCCACGGCGGCGTCATGCACGGGCTTGATCCAACCGTCCAGCGGTTGGCGTCCGGCGGTCTCGATGACCGGCAATCCGCGGGCCGCCCCGAGCCATGAAGCCGCGGCAATCGCCTCCATGCGCGCACGCCCGTGGGAATCTTTCGCGGCGGCCAGAAGGAGATCCGCCTGATCCTCGAGTCGATGCGCGTTGTAGCGCAGCACCCGGACGGCCGCCGACCGCACGCGATGATCCTCTGCCTTCAGCAAACGTCGCAGGAGCGATTCATCCGCGCGGTCGAATCCCCAGGTGACCCAAAGCGCTTCGAGCAGGTGGTGTTCGTCCGGCTCGGGTTGACGGTCAATGGCCGACACCCATTGCCGGACGGCCGCGAGCACTTTGCCGGCATCCCGTCCGCGCAGTTCCCGGCGGGAACGGTAGCGGGTCCGGTACTCGGGCAGTTTCAGATTCTCAAGCAACCGCGCGATGCTCGCGCCGTGGACCGGGGCGGGACTGACCAGCGGCCGGTCCGGATAGGTGATGCGGTAAATGCGCCCGTGAGCGTGATCGCGCAGCGGGTCGCGCGCGCTGTGCTGCATGTGGCCCACGAGGATGTTGTGCCAGTCCACCAGGAAAAGGGAACCGTCCGGCGCGAACTCGAAATCGACCGGGCGGAAGTTGCCGTCCGAAGACGTCACCAGATCCTGACGGAACCGCGACCGGTAACCGGTGCCGTCCTCCTCGAACCGGTGCTGTTTCAGCCCCAGAAAGCCAATCGTGTTGGCAATCAGCAGGTCCCCCTGCGCTTCATCCGGAAAATGGCTGCTTGATACAAACTCCAGTCCCGACGTGGGCCGCACCTTGTGCTGTTGCTCGATGAGGCTGGGTGACGTCGGGGCGAACTCGCCATACGGCGCCCAGACGCTGCCCGGCAGCATCCATCGGACTTCCGGGCTCGATGTTTCGGCATAGAAATCCTGACCCCACTCATCGAAGGCGATGCCCCATGGATTGGGAATGGGCTGGCGGGCGGTGCGCTCCAGATGGCTGCGGCGCGGATCGAAGCGGAAGAAACCGCCATTGGACGAACGCACCGGGCCATAGGGCGTCTCGACGTGCGTGTGCAAAAAGGTCCCTTCCGCCATCAGAATCGCGCCCGAAGGATCCGCCGTGAACGCGCTGATGGCGTGATGCGTGTCGTGATGGTCGAAGCCGCTGAACACCACTTCCCGGACATCCGCGCGATCATCTCCGTTTGTGTCCTTCAACAACAACAAATGAGGAGCCTTCGAGACATACACGCCCTCGGGCGCGAATTCGAATCCCAGCGGCAGATGGAGGCCGTCGGCGAATACCGTTTCCTTGTCCGCCTTCCCGTCACCGTTGGTGTCCTCGATGATGAGCAGTTTGTCGTTCGGCTTTGGATCGCCCGGCCTCCAATGCGGATAGGCCGGCATCACGGCCACCCAGAGGCGGCCGCGATTGTCGAAGGAAAGCTGCACCGGGTTGGCCAGATTGGGGAACTCCCGTTCCGACGCGAACAGCTCGATCCGGTAGCCGGGCGCGGTCGTCATCGTGGCCAGCGCGTCATCGCCATACTTGTAGTCCATCGAGCCGGCCTTGCTGTCGCGGGTGGAATAATTGCTCCTCACCTCGGGCAGCGGATGCGTCCGGGCGTCGGCGGCGGCCACGTCGAAGGGTTCGCCGGCGGCCGCGGCCCAGATGGCCTCGTCGCGAATGGCTGTCATCTGCTCCAGTTTCTTCAATTCGTCCGGGTAATTCTGCGGACCGAAGGGTTCGTACCGGCGGCCGTAAACGTGGACGCCGTTGGGGATCTTGTGGTAGTTCGCCCAGACCCAGCTCTTTTCCCGCACCGCCGCGCGCACTGCGGCTTCGTCGCCGGACGCGCGGCCCGGACCAAACAGGGCATCCGCGAGAAAGGGGGCCAGTTTCGCGTAACCGGCCTCGTTCAACTGCACGCCATCGCGCGTCAACGGCGCGTCGGATTCCTCATACCACTGGGTGCTGGGATTGAAGAGATTGACGAAGCGCGCCTCATGCCTCAGCGCGATCTCCTCCATCACCGCGGTGTAAAGAGCGAGATTCGCGTTCTCAACCTGGCCGTCGGGCGTGCCCCGCGTCGCGGACCGATCCTCGAACGCGATCGGTGACACCAGCACGAGCCGGGGCGCCGACCGGCCGTCGTATCGCTGCGCCAGGGTGTGCCGGACGAAATCGGTCAACTCGGCCTCGAAGGCATCCAGGCCGTCCGCGCCCGCGAAGGATTCGTTGAACCCGAAGAAGGCGACGATCACCTCCGCCTGCAACCGAGTGAGCCATTGATCCGGTTCGTCGGCAAACCCCTCGCCGTGATGGCGGCCGCCATTGCCGTCCCGCGTGTCGGAGAGGGGGTAATACCTTTCACCGCCCGGGAAGGCGAATGGGTTGGGCCGGCCCGAATGCGGACGAAATGCCGGCGTGTCACCCTCGTCGGCCAGATTGCGAAACACGATCCGGTGCCCCGGATGACGCCGATGGACCTCGGCCTCAAACTGCTCGAACAACAACATGCGCGAGGCGAGCCCGCCGCCGAGCAGCACGACCCGAGCGCCGGATTGCAACTCGATGGGAGGCTGGGCCGCATCGGATTTCCAAAGTGGAAATGCGGCGAGGATGCCAACGGTCATCCAAACAAAACGGCTGCGAACATGGACGGCCGGGTCACAAAGCAAACGAATCAAAGGCATGGCTCGGAAGCTACCAGCGCGACGAATCGGAGACGAGTCCTTTGTGACTGTGTCTGATTTCTCAGGCGCATCCTGGCACTGCCCCCGATCTTGCAAGCAGGGTGACCGGCAATCTCCGTTCTGGCGCTTGGGAGGGCGAGCCTCACGACCGGCCGGGTCGGAGACCGGCGTTCCGATTGACTGGTCACCGCACCAGTTCGCCTATGTTGTCCAGGCAAACTATCCGTTCAACTTGAACAGCTACTTGAAATGGTTTCACTCAAAATCGGCGGGCCGAAGCATCGTCGCGGCGACCGCGGTGCTCCATTCGCCGCGGTTCACCTGATAGGCCCCGCGCATCCACACCAGCAGGGTGCGACCGTCCGCATCCGGCCACACGGGGACCATTGGACGCAGATTATCGGTCGGAGAGTTCGCGGTGACCGGCGTCCATTGCCAGGTCTTCCCGCCGTCTCCGGTCACACCGCGGAATATTTCGTGATGCCGGCGATACACGGCGCGGCTGATCAGCGGCCGGCCGGTGACAGGATCGGCATCGGTGGAGATATAGACGACGTTCACGTTCTGCGGATCGATCGCGCCCAGGCCGGTGTAATCGTCCTCGCCCGGGTACAGGCGCGTGCCCGCGTGGGCGATCTCGTGCTCATGCCAGCGTTCGCCGTCCCAGCGCGCGTAGTGGTAACGATGGTCGTCACCGCCCGCGCCCATCGGCAGACCCGCGCCGTCGCGTTGGGTGGTGAAGAGCACGACCGGCTGTTCTTCAGAATCCAGATGAACGTCCGCCATCCACGCGACGTTCGTGGGACCGCCCTGATAAATCCGCGTGAACTCCCAGGCGCCGAACGCGGCGTTGGTGCCGGTGCCCAGCGGACCCAGTTCGCGTCCGTCCGAGTGATGCATCCGCCCGCCGCGAATGAAGCCGTGATACAGGCTGTTGTCGTAGTTGCGCGGATGATTCTCCGTGGCGACGAAATGGATCGTGTCCCGTCCGTCCGACGCGTATTTGGTGTAGGGACTGTAACCCGGCCGCCCGAGAAACAACCGGCCGCCATAACGCCAGGTCCGGGCACCGTCGTCGGACACCAGGTAATTCGGGTCCGCGCCAAATCCCCGGTGGAAGAGATACAACCGGTCATCCTCCGCCGACAGCAACATCGGATTGGCGTAGGTGACGCTGTCCCCGCCAAACGCCCGCGCCGCGCCGGGTGTGGCGATCTCCTGAATCGGCCCCCAGCGATAAGGATCGCCCGGCTCGACGGAGATGCGCTGATACAGCTTCGTCTCCTGACCGTGTTTGCTGTAAACCGCGAGGTAACGTCCATCCGGCAGAACGAGCAGGCCGGGATTGTTGTGATCGTCCTGCTCGAAGCGTTCGTGCAACACGATCACTTCCTTCCGCCCGGAGTCCATGTCGAGCACGGCCAGTTCGATGTTGCCCCAGCCGGGGAGGTCCCGATGCTCGTAACGCCCGCTGGACCGCACGGAACCGACCAGCAACCGGTCGCGATCCACAAGCAGCCGTTCGTCCATGAACCACGACCATGCCCCGTTGTCGTTCAGCTCACGAAATTCGCCGCGGATGAAGTGATTGCCCGGCGTGGCGGCCGGCAGGGAAGCCGGCATCAGAATGACGAGGCACCCCAACATCCGCCACCCGCGCCGAAATTGAGAAAGGAACACTGAACCAGACATGGTTGAATCAAAGTCGAATCGTCCACCGCCGGACTGACAAGCAACGCATCCCCCGCCCACCCGTGGATGGAACTTTGGTTCCGTTTACGAAGTGGGCGGATTTGCGTAAACACAGGACAGCTATGAAAAATCAATCTCCGCTCCGTGAACGAAAGAATGCTCCAAGGCCCTGTCACAGATCAACGCGAACCTCTTTGACATCGGCGTTGGTGGCTTGTCCGTAAAGCTTGACGGCGTGACCGCCCCTGGAAAGCGGAGAGGCAAGAAGCCGCTTCCTGACCGCGTTGAAAAGCTTGTCGGCGTCCGGGCCGTACATGAACAGCTTGCAAAAGCCTCCGCCAAACTCGTCCCCGTCGTAGTCGCCCGCCTCCCGTTCCTCAATGGCCTCGGCGAGCTCGTCGGCCAGCACGTGAATGGCGGCGATCTCCTCCTCGGAGCCATGTTCGCCGGACAGTTTCAGGAATACTTGAACGCAATCGTCTGCCATAAAGTTTTAACCGCTTTCATCGAAATCGAATTCCGCGCTTCCACAAACTTCCGCCTCTTCCCGAACGCGCCCTTGCATTGCCGAACTCGCTCCGAACCCATGTCCGTTTGCGGGATTGTTGCGGGGTTGCGGTCGCAGGCTACGCCTGGGGCCGGGGTGCTTCAAGCCCGCTTCACACAAAAAGAAAAGCCGCCGGGGCGCTCCGGCCCCGGCGGTGGATGGTTCGCATGGAGGACTGCCTCAATACTTCACGCCACAACCGTACGGCTTCGTTTCCGCCACCTTGACCGGTTGATTGGCCTGGAGATCTCGGAGCGCCGCGCGAACATGGTTGTTCGCCTCGCGCGGATCTCCCTTTGCCTCGGGACGATCATCAATGGCTCCCGCATAGGCCAGGACCCCCTTTTCATCGATGACGAACAGATGGGGTGTCGTCCGCATTCCGTAGAGTTTCCCGATCTTCCCGGCGCTGTCATCGATCCAGGCGGTTGCCTTGATGCCGGCCTTTTTCCATTCCGTTTTGGCCTGTTCGGGCGAACGATAGCCGCTGCTTTCGGCGTTGACGGAATTGACCGTCAGCCAGACCACGCCCTTGCCGGTGGCTTCGGCCTGCAATTCCTGCATGGCCCCCGAGTTGTAATGATTGGCCACGTAGGGGCAATCGAGGTTGTAGGCTTCCAACACCACGATCCTGCCCTTGTAATCGGCAAGACTGTGGGTCTTGCCATGGATGTCCTTGCCGGTGAAATCCGGCGCCTGTTTTCCGACTTCCGCGCCTGCGAATGCCTGCCATCCGGTGAGCGCCAGAACGGTGAGACCCGCAATGACTGTTTTCATTTTCATAATGTAATAACCTGCTGAACTTCGACTCGTTGCATGCCGGTCCGCTTCCCGAAGCGGGCCGGGACCGCGTGGAACTACCTGGATTGGAGTCCGCCGACCTCGGGCGCGTTCAATGTCAGCGAGCCCTCCGTTCGAGCGGCCGCCTCCAGCGCGTTGAGCACGATGTCGGGAGTCAACACAGGCGGCAGTTCCATTGGACGCTGTTCGGGATCGCGCGGATACACCACGACGAGCGGAACGGCGTTTCGGCCGAATCGCGCCAGCTCTTCGGTGATGGTTTGATCCCTCAAGGTCCAGTCCGCCCGCAGCGTGACGGTCCCGGTTTCCAACAATTTCTCGCGCACGCTGTCCACCTCCAGGCTGGTCCGTTTGTTGAGCTTGCAGGTGACACACCAGTCCGCGGTGAAATCCACCAGGACCGGCCGCCCTTCCCGGCGCGCCTGAGCGACCGCCTCGCGGCTCCAGGGTTTCCACTGGATTTCCTCACGCTGCGTCAGGGCGATGAATCCCACCAACGCCACCACCCCGACACTGCCAAGCGCTCCAAGCCAGCGCCGTTTTTGTCCTCTTTGCACAAACTCCCCCCACATCCAGACCCCCATACCCAGCGACGCCAGGAACAACGCGAACCACAGCACTCCGTTTTTGGACAGATGATTTGCCGTCAGCGTGAAAAGCCAGATCGCCGCGCCGAGCATCGGGAATCCCATCGCCACCTTGAATCGCTCCATCCACGCGCCGGGTTTCGGCAGCCATTTCAACCAGCCCGGATTCCAACTGAGCACCACGTACGGAAAAGCCAGCCCGAGTCCGACGCAGGTCATGACCAGCACAATGATCCAGGACGGCTGGACGAACGCGAACGCCACGGCGGCGCCCAGAAACGGCGCCGTGCAGGGCGTGGCCAGCAGGGTCGCCAGCACACCGTAGAAGAACGCCCCGCGCGCCCCCTCACGGGAGGCCAGTTCCGTCGCCGCGCCCAACGTCCTCCCGCCCAGGGTGATTTCGAACAACCCGAACAGATTCAACGCCACCAGGGTCACCAGCACCGTCATCCCGACCAGGAACTTGAAGTTCTGCATCTGCATGCCCCAGCTCGCCGCCTCGCCCGCCTGTTTCACCCCGATCACCATCGCCGCCAGCGCCAGGAACGACGCCACCACGCCCAGCCCGTACACCAGTCCCAGTCGGCGCACCCGTTCCGGTGATTCCCGGGTCTGGTTCACGAATCCCAAAATCTTGATCGCAATCACCGGAAGCACGCAGGGCATCACGTTCAAGATCAGTCCCCCGAGGAAGGCCAGTCCCAAAAACACCATCAACCGCCCGAAGGGAACCTGACCGGCACCGGATGCGCCCTCACCCCCGCCGCGCACTTCAATGTCCGCCTCCCATGCCTGGACCCCCTGGCCTGCCTCGGCATCCACTCCCTGCCGGACCAGGAGCCCCTGCAATCGCTCGGGCCACTTGCCATCGAGCTTCTTGACCTCCTTGCGCAACAGAGTCCGATCCGGAGCACTCTCCAGCTTCACAATGTCCGCCTGCACCTCGAAACCTTCCGCGGCAAACGGGTAGAAGTCATCGACCGCGCCGGCCACTTCGATCAGGACCGCCCGGGTGCCAAGGTCCGACGGAGCGTCCCAACGAGCGCTCACCTGCCAGGGCGGCCGGGATTCCGGCAGTCGTTGGCGCCAGGCTTCCATCCTTTCCGCATGCGCTGAAGCACTGGATTCCTGCCCCACGGTCAATCGCGCGGAAATCTCTCCCGAGCCCGGAACACAAATCTCCTCGCATTCCAGCCAGTCCACCCGTCCGCCAATCTCCAACGTCCCTTCCGCAATATCCGCATCAATGGTCAACGGAACCAACAACATGACCTCATCGTGGTGAACGTAAGTGGTCAGTCCGGACTGCTCGTACTTCTCCGGGGAAGGCCAATGGATCTCGCCCGCCTGAACGCCTTCCGGGAGCCGCCATTCAATGGTGGTGGGGGCACCCGATTCCCCGGAGTTCCGCCAATAGGTATGCCAGCCCGGAGCCATCTTCATCTCGACACCGGCCCAGACCGTCTCGCCGGGCCGGGCGGTTTCCGCCGACAGAACCAGCCGGACATCGGTCTTGAGCGGGGGGCCTGCCGCGTAAAGGGGAAGGGCGAGGAAGAGGGCCAGTCCCGCGGAAAAGAGGTGTTTCACGGTCATAGCATGCATGATTGCGGAAAACATTCGAAACGAATTTACTGTTCTTCGCAGCCCGAAGCTAACATCGATTCCGTCATGAGCCAGAGCCGCTCACCTGAATATCAATGGTTGCCCACCGGCGCCCTGTGTTTCGCCGCCATGCTGGAGGCCATCCAGACCGCCAGCAAATCCGTCCGGCTCGAAACCTACATCTACCACGACGACGAAACCGGGTTGCGTTTCCGAACCGCTCTCGTGGCCGCCGCCCTTCGCGGGGTTCGTGTCCAAGTCCTGCTCGACGCCTTTGGCTCGCTCGAACTGAGCGGCGATTTCTGGGAGCCACTCGAAGCCGCGGGAGGATCCGTGCGCCGGTTCAATCCGCTCTCCGTGGGACGGTTCGGCTTTCGCAATCACCGCAAATTGCTCGTGCGCGACGAGGATTCGGCCATCGTCGGCGGTTTCAACATCGCGCGCGAATACGACGGGGACGGCGTGCTTGACGGGTGGCTGGACCTTGGATTGCGGGTCGTGGGCGAAACCGCGCGCGAACTGTCGCGGAGTTTTGACGAGCTGTTTCACCATGCCGATTACAAACACAAGCGCCTGATGCGATTCCGAAAATCGCCCCTGCACGAATCGGATGTCAGACGATCCAGTCGCGTGTTGATCAGCATTCCCGGACGGGGCGGCAATTCCATCAAACGCGCGTTGGAACGCGAATTCGCCCGGGGACGCGACATCCGGATCATGACGGCGTATTTTCTGCCGACCTGGAAGCTGCGCCGGACACTGCTTCTCGCCGCCCGAAAAGGAGCGCGCGTGCAACTGCTGGTGCCCGGCCGGACAGACAGCACCCTCGCCCGGCTGGCCAGCCAGAACCTGTTTCATCGCTTGTTGCGGGCCGGGGTTGAAATCCATGAATATCAACCGCAGATTCTCCACGCCAAACTCTTCCTGGTGGAGGAAACCGTTTTTGTCGGATCCGCGAACCTCGACACGCGCAGCCTGAGCATCAATTATGAACTGCTCGTGCGCGTTCAGGACGCCGGGCTGGCGCGCCAGGCCCATGAGACTTTCGCTCAGGCGCTCGAGCACTCGGTCCCGGTCACACTCGCGGTCTGGAAAAAATCCCGCTCCTACTGGCGCAAGTTGAAGGAACGCCTCGCTTATCATCTCTTGGCGCGCGTGGACCCCTACGTTATCCGG
This sequence comes from Candidatus Methylomirabilota bacterium, assembly GCA_035544555.1. GTDB lineage: Bacteria > Verrucomicrobiota > Verrucomicrobiia > Limisphaerales > DATKEE01 > DATKEE01. The sequence continues at coordinate 3,823 of DATKEE010000417.1, read as the reverse complement.
CACCAATTAAAGTCCTTCCGATAACCAACAATCTCAGCCCCCCTTCACTCCTCACTCGTCACTCCCCATGATCCAACCCCACCTTCAGGATGACGCCTTCCTCGATGATGTTCGCGCAGCCCGGTCGGACCGCGAACATTTCCATCTCTGGTGGCTGGGACAAAGCGGATTCCTCCTGCAATGGCAGGGACGCCACCTCCTGTTTGACCCTTACCTTTCCGACTCGCTGACCCGCAAATACTCGAGCACGGACAAACCGCACGTCCGCATGACCGAACCCGTCATCGCCCCCGAGCGCCTCTCGTTTGTCGATGTCATCACCTCAAGCCACAACCACACCGACCATCTCGACGCGGACACGATCACCCCCATGCTGCAACGCAATCCGGACATCGAACTCGTCGTTCCCGAGGCCAACCGCGAGATGGTGGTGGATCGCCTGGAGGTGATGCTCGATACGCCCCGCGGACTGGATGCGGGCCGCTCGTGTACCCTCGCGGGATTCAACATCCATGCCGTCCCGGCGGCCCATGAGGAACTAACAAGGGACGCCCATGGCCGCCATCACTCCCTGGGATACGTCGTCGAGTTCGGTCCCTGGTGTGTCTATCACAGCGGCGACACGATGCGCTACGAAGGCATGGTGGAGCGGCTGAGTCGCTGGAGAATCGACGTGGCCATCCTGCCCATCAACGGGCGCGCGCCCGAACGAAGGGTGGCGGGCAATCTGAACGGTGAGGAGGCGGCCCGGCTCGCGCGCGACATCGGCGCTCATGTCGTGATCCCGTGCCATTACGACATGTTCGAGTTCAACACGGCGACGCCGGATGCCTTTGCCCACGCGTGCGAGGCTCTGGGGCAGAATTACCGGGTCCTGAAGAATGGCGAGGGCTGGAGCAGCGCGGAGCTTATTTTGCCAGGATGACCAGATAGCGCTGGAAACGTCCGACCTCCTCGGATTGTTCCCGGTGAAGATAGATCTGATGCAGGTTGGCGCAGATCCGCATCAATGTCCTTCGCGGAGAGGCGGGCGCCAGATAGCCGTCACCCAGGCCGTGATTGGTCTGGACCAGGTATTGGATGCAATCCGCCTTGCTCAGGAACTTGCCCTTGTTGAAGACATCGATGTAGGTCTCGAACCGGCTCGACTGGTAGCGGCAGATGAAGTGCCCGGGCAATCCAATGCCTGTCACCGGCAAATGCAGCCGGCGGCACAGGCAGAGATAAATGAGACACAGGCTGATCGGGTTCCCTGTCCGGCGGTCCATCACCCGGTTCGGATAGCTGTTTTCGGCATCGTAATAGTTCTCCTCATCGCCCTGAAAGCGCAGGTGTTCGAAGAGATACCGGTTCAAGGCCCGCAGGATATCCCGGGGTTCCGCCGAGAAGTCGATGGATTCGCGCAATTCGCCGGCGTAATTGTCCAGCAGCGCCTGATACCCCGCCACGTTGATCTCGGGATACTGCGTCCTTGTCAGCAGCCAGACGCCCTGTTCGAGATTGAAATCCTCCCCCTGGCTCATGCAGAAGGCCAGGAACTGGTTGTCCGCATCCTGACGACCGAAATGGCCGAGAATCTCCCGCACCCGCCGCCGAAGCAGCGGATCCCCGCTCAGCGCGAACGGACGAAGCCACTCGATGGCCACAGGACCGAAGGAGAGCACCTTGGAGCGCACCATCCGCAACACGGCGGGATCTTCATCGGCGAGAAGGCTGACGAGCGCGATGCGCTGCCTTGGAGAGGGCTGCTTGGCGGGTACTTCACTGGCAGCGGGGGGATTCATTACAAACGCCGCGGAGACTCAACCAGAAACCCCGACAAAATTCAATAGGGAATCGCACCTTTTCCGCCCTTATACGCCCTCATTTCCATCGTCCTGAGACAGGCATTCCAACCTGGACCCATGGCCGATGAGCCACTCCGGTGATTTGCAGCGGTGCCGTTTGTTCCCCGACACAACGAAACTATTGACTGACCCCTTTTTCTTTTTCCATTGCCCATCAAATAAATGTCCCGCTACCGTCGTCGGAACTTGACCGTGCCTTTGCCCGAGTTCCATTGCCACCCGTGTTTTCCACGCCAGGGGCCTTCACTGGCCTTGGCTCTCTGCGTCCTGGCGCTGCTCTTCACCGGCTGCGGTGACGGGGAGGAGATTCGCGTTTACACCATTCCGAAGGAATCCGAAGCGCCCTCCTCCAACGAGTTGCGCCCGGCCTCCAACCCCTCCACCTCCACGGACTTCGCGTGGCAGCTCCCCGGCGATTGGGAGGAAATCCCTCCCGCCGGAATGCGGGTGGCCCATTTTACCGTCCCCGGTGGCGAAGGCCGGCAGGTCGAAGGCTACGTTGTTCCCCTGCGCGGCGTCACCGGCCAGGATACCTCCATCGTCAATCTCTGGCGCGCCGAACTCGATCTCGCCGACCTCACCGCGCCCCAACTCGAACAGGAAGGCATGCCGATTCAAATCGGCGACACCAGGGGCCGGTTCTATGACTTCACCAGCCCGGGTCCGAAGATCGACGATCGATTCAAGGCGCGAATCCTGGCCGCCGTCACGCTGCACGAGGGAACCACCTGGTGCTTCAAGGCCATCGGACCCGAATCCCCCATCGCCGACATCAAGGATCGCTTCCTCGAGTTGCTCGATACCGTGGATTTTCACCCTCCTCCGGGTGCCATGGCACGGGCTCAGGCCCCGCAAACGGGCACATCCACGTCCTCTCCACCCCGCAACTCCAATCTCCCCTCCTGGGAGGTCCCTTCCGATTGGGAAAGCCGGACACCCGGTCCCATGCTCCTAGCCCAATTCAGCGTTCCGTCCGAAACCGACGCCTCGGCCGAGGTGACGGTTTCCTCATTTCCGGGCGATGTCGGCGGCCTGCTGGCCAATGTGAATCGATGGCGCGTGCAGCAATTGGGTTTGCCCCCGGTGACGGAGGCCGAACTCGACTCCCTGGTCACCTCTCTTGACGTGCCCGGCGGGGAAGCCATGTTAGTCGATATGACCGGAACGGACTCAAAGAGCGGCCGCCCCGCGCGAATCGTCACTGCCGTTCACCCGCACGGCGGCCAGACGTGGTTCTACAAGTTGATGGGCGACCCCGGTGTGGTCGCGAACCAGTTGGACGCCTTCACCCGTTTCGTCCAGTCCGTCCGCCATGATCAATAAAATTGCCAACTTCTTCACCTCGCTGAAGCTGACCGTCGCCTGCCTGTCGCTCGCCATGGTGCTGGTCTTTGTCGGCACCCTGGCGCAGGTCAAACTCGGCCTCTGGACCGCCCAGGAGGAATACTTCCAAAGCCTCTTCGTCTATTGGTCTCCCGGGGACACCGGACTTCGTATCCCCGTGTTTCCCGGCGGTTATCTCCTCGGTGGCATCCTCCTCATCAATCTCATCGCCGCCCACTGCAAACGCTTCGAACTCTCCAGAAAAAAAATCGGCATCTTCCTCGTCCACGCCGGACTCATACTGCTCCTCCTCGGCCAGTTCTTCACCGAACTCTTCACCGTGGAAAGCAATCTCCGTCTCACCCCGGGCGAAACGAAGAATTACTCCGAAGCCACCCGCGCCACGGAACTCGCGCTCATCGACAAGTCGGATCCCCAACAGGACAAGGTTTATTCCATCCCCGACTCGCGACTGAGGAACGAGACGCTCATCCGGGAGGACGGGCTGCCTTTCCAGGTCCAGGTGAAAAACTACTGGCCCAATGCCGACCTGGCGCGCGAACCCCTCCAGGCCTCCCTCCCCCCCCAGGCCACCGAGGGATTCGGACGCAACCTGCACGTCGTTCCCCTGCCCAAGGTCTCCAGCATGGACG
>DATKEE010000416.1:0-5168 GCA_035544555.1 Candidatus Methylomirabilota bacterium | reverse complement strand
ATCCTGGTCATGACGATTCTGGGCCGGGCATGAATCCGGCGATCCGCCGGTCCTCCCTGCGTCCTCAATGTTGATGGATCACGCGGCGGGCGTGCTGCCAGGCATGGAGGAGGTGATCGATGATCTCCTCCAGGCCCACGCCGTTTCTGACCTGGGCGAACACGAAGGGACCGGCGCCGCGCATTCGCATGGTGTCGCGCGCCATGACATCCAGATCGGCGCCGACGATGGGGGCGAGATCCGTCTTGTTGATGACGAGGAGATCGGACTGGGTGATGCCCGGCCCGCCTTTTCTGGGAATCTTGTCCCCCCCGGCGACATCGATGACCTGGATGGTGTAGTCGGCCAGTTCACGGCTGAAACAGGCGGCGAGGTTGTCTCCTCCGGATTCGATCAAAAGAAGCTGCGGGTGGAACCGTCCGTGCAGGTCCTCGAGGGCGAGCAGGTTGGCCGAAACATCCTCTCGAATGGCCGCGTGGGGGCAGCCGCCGGTTTCCACGGCGCGAATGCGGGAGGCATCCAGGGCGCCGTTTCGGATGAGGAACTCGCCGTCCTCACGGGTGAAGATGTCGTTGGTGACAACGGCCAGACTCAGCCGGTCGCGCAGGCGCAGGCAGAGCTGGAGGAGGAGGGCCGTCTTTCCGCTGCCCACCGGACCGCCAACGCCGACGGTGAACGCGCGGTTGCCGAGGTCACGCTGGACGGGATGCTCGCGTTCGTCGAAGCGGCCGGGATGATCGAGATGTTCGTGGGTATGGCCCTGATCATGGGCGGAGTGCGGGTGGTGATCGTGCGAGTGTGGATGGGGATGGAGATTCATGTTGCGGCGGGGTGGGATGTCGAAGGTGGTGGAATCAACTTTGAAAGAGTCGCGAGTACAACCGGTCCTGCGCGCCCTGCCACAGCTCGTGCAGGGGCGCCGTCTGGGCGAGATCGTCGAGAGTGAGTCTGGCACCTCGGACGGACATGGATTCGGCCAGTGACGAAAGGCGGAATTGGATGGCCTGGGCTTCTAACGGGCCGATGATGTTGAGGCGGACGGCCGCCGCGACCACTCCGCGGAGGTGCAGAAAGACGAACAGTCTCACCGCGACTGAAAGGTCGATGCCCAGGGACTGGGTGACGACGCCAAAGACGACCGGCAGATGGGCGAAGCGCGGCGGATCGGCGCGGGGTTGGTTTTTGAACACGCGTTGAGCGGCCGTCAGGAAGGCTCGTCCTTGAAGGCGGCTGGAGCGGTTCGCGACGTGGCTGGTGTTGAAGGCGTCGCACAGGCCGTCGATGTCCGCGAGGCGTTCCGGGTCTTGATGCGCCGCGTTGACGAAAGGGAGAGCGCCGAGTTCGAGTTGTCGCAGGCTGATCTCCAGCCAGTGGATCAGCGCGGTGGAACCGGGAACTTCGCCGTGCTGCCAGGCGGCTTCGAGACCCGCCGAATGCGCGAATCCGCCGGTGGGAAAGGCGGAGTCGGCGAGTTGCCAGATCAACCAGGGCTGCGGGGAATATTCGCGCGGCGGGCCTTCATTGAAGGCGGACGGCGGTTCCGGGGAGCGGCGAACGGCGCCGGGTTCACCAGGCGAATCATTCACCGTCGCGCTGAAGGATTCCCCCGACGGCAGGATGCGGGGTGCCGTGTCCATCCGGTTTCTTCCATGGACGCGGTGTCCTTCCGCGTGGCGTGTCGCTGGATCGGTCTTCATCATGGGACCGGGTCAGAAAAGGGAGTAGCGCTGGGCGAGCGGGAGGACGGTGGCGGGTTCGCAGACAAGAAGTTCGCCATCGGCGCGGACTTCATAGGTCTCGGGGTCCACGTCAATCCGCGGGGTGGCATCATTCCATCTCATGTCCTTCTTCCCGAGCCGGCGGCAGCCCTGGACGGCTTCGATGCGTTTGGTGAGACCATAGGATTCGGCGACGTGCCGGTCTTTGCAGAGCCGGCTCACGAAGGCGATGGAGATGGGGCCGGGGGCGCGTCCGAAACCCCCGAACATGGGACGCATGAAGACCGGCTGGGGTGTGGGGATGCTGGCGTTGGGATCGCCCATTTGCGACCACGCGATGATGCCGCCCTTGAGCACCAGCTCGGGTTTGATGCCGAAGAACGCCGGTTTCCAGAGTACAAGGTCGGCGAGTTTGCCGGTTTCGATGGAACCGATGAGATGGGCCATGCCGTGGGAGAGGGCGGGATTGATGGTGTACTTGGCGATGTAGCGTTTGATGCGAAGGTTGTCGTTGTCACCCCGCTCGCCAGCCAGCCGTCCGCGCTGGCGCTTCATTTTATCGGCGGTCTGCCAGGTGCGGGTGATGACTTCGCCGACGCGTCCCATGGCCTGGCTGTCGCTTGCCATCATGCTGATGGCGCCGAGATCGTGCAGGATGTCCTCGGCGGCGATGGTTTCCCCCCGAATGCGGCTTTCCGCAAACGCGACGTCCTCGGGGAGGCCGGGGTCGAGGTGATGACACACCATGAGCATGTCGAGGTGTTCGTCGATGGTGTTGACGGTGTAGGGGCGGGTGGGGTTGGTCGAACTGGGCAGGACGTTGGGCTCGCCGCAGACGCGGATGATGTCGGGCGCGTGACCGCCGCCGGCACCCGCGGAATGGTAGGTGTGGATGGTGCGGCCCTTGAACGCGGCGAGGGTGGCCTCGACGAAGCCGCTCTCGTTCAGCGTGTCGGTGTGGATGGTGACCTGGACGTCGTGTTGGTCGGCCACTGACAGGCAGCAATCGATGGCGGCCGGTGTGGTGCCCCAGTCTTCGTGGAGTTTGAGGCCGATGGCGCCGCCGAGGATTTGCTCGGGAAGTCCGGCGGGAAGGGCGGAATTGCCCTTGCCGGTGAACCCGAAGTTCAGTGGCAGGCTGTCGGTGGCCTGGAGCATCATCCGGATGTGATTTGCCCCGGGAGTGCAGGTGGTGGCGCAGGTGCCGGTGGCCGGGCCGGTGCCACCGCCGGCCATGGAGGTCAGACCGGACGCGATGGCTTCATGGGCCTGTTGCGGGCAGATGAAGTGGACGTGCGCGTCGAAGCCGCCCGCCGTCAGGAGGAACCCCTCGCCGGCGATGACCTCGGTGGTGACGCCGACGATCATGCCCGGGGTCACGCCCGCCATGACGTCGGGATTGCCGGCCTTGCCGATGCCGGCGATGAGGCCGTCCTTGATTCCGATGTCGGCTTTGTAGATGCCGGTGAAATCCAGAACGAGGGCATTGGTGATGACGCAGTCGAGGGCGTCGGCCTGGCTGACACCGGCGGCCTGGCCCATGCCTTCACGGATGACCTTGCCGCCGCCAAACTTGCACTCGTCGCCGTACACGGTGTGGTCGCGCTCGACTTCAAGGATGAGGGAGGTGTCGGCAAGACGGAGCTTGTCCCCGGTGGTGGGGCCGAACATTTCGGCGTAGTGACGGCGGTTCATGGGTTCAATGCCGGTTCACGTGGATGACGGGGAGGATTCGTGAGTGAAGTTCCTTGCCCGCGCCTGTGCCAGAGCGGAGCGCTTTCCGGTGTCGGAGACCGGACCGGAGGCGAGGCTGTTGCCGCCGCGAATGACACGGTTGCCGGCGATGCCGACGAGCGTGACGGTTTTGGTTTCTCCGGGTTCAAACCTGACGGCGGTTCCGGCCGGGATATGGAGCCGCCGCCCGTAGGCCTTTGCGCGATCGAACCGCAGCGCGGCGTTTGTCTCGATGAAATGATAATGACTGCCGACCTGGACCGGACGATCTCCCATATTGGTGACCGGCAGCGAGAGGGTGTCGCGCCCCGCGTTCAATTCGATCTCACCCTCCCGCGATTCACAGGCGCCGGGTTCGGGTTCGTCGGGTTCCGGTTGGAACCGGGACGCGTCAGGCACCGGCAGAAAGCTGCCATACAGCGCGAGGGCGAGGTCGCCGTTTTCAGTGGCGATGGGGTGATGGACCGTGACGAGTTTGGTGCCGTCGGGAAACGTGCCCTCGACCTGCACCTCGGGGATCATGCCGGGCACGCCGCTCATGACCTGGTTGCGGCCGAGAAAGCGGCGGCCGAGGTCCATGAGTTCGGCGACGGGGCGTCCGTCCCGGATGAGCTCGAGGAGTTGCGAGGCGATGAGCGCGACGGCCTCGGGGTGATTGAGGCGCCGGCCGCGGGCGAGACGTTGCTGCGCGAGGAAGCCGGCGTTGTGCAGCATCAACTTTTCGATTTCACGCGGGGAGAGATGCATGGCGGGAGCGGGGAGGGTGGTTGCAGGGATGAACCGGTGAAGGACCGGGTGTGCGGGGTGATGGATTGATGGCTTCGTCGGGCCGGCCATTCGCCGTGGTTGGGCAAGGGATTGGCGCGCGCGAGTTTTGTTGTTCGAGCGGCTTCATGAGTTACGGGTTGTGTTGCGGCGAGGCTCCTCCGTTTCGCGACCAGGGATCGCCGCCGAGCAGGGTCGGCAGGAAGGAGAGGTGATGGTGGAGTTCATGGCGGACCGCTTCGACGCCGGCGCCCGCGACACGGAGCAAGGCTCCTCCCGAGACCGGACTGGCGCTGGCGATCAGCGTTGCGTGCCGGGAGATGGGGCGATGACCGACGATTTCGAGAAGGCGCGCCGCGGATTCGGCGAGGGGCGGTCCTGTGAGGAGCAACAGGGCGAGGCATTGATAGCGGCCGAGTTGCCGGCGGAGGCCGTCCTGCGCGGCGGTGCCATCGAGGAGCAGGGAATCGACGATGACCGGATGAGCGGGCGCGCTGGTGAGCCAGATTTCATTGCGGCTGTGGAACCGGCGGAAGGCCCATTGTTCGCCACATTCGCCGCGACCGGAGCTGAGCCAGTCGATGAGCACGAGCCCGGCGCCGGGAGCGAGGTGAAACTGCTGGAGTTGATCGTAGGTGGCGTCTGCAAAGGGCTGCACGCTGTCGGGCGCGAACACCAGGAGTCCGCCTTCTCCGACTTGTGCCCGGGTTTGATGGCCGCAGGGTTGACCGCGGGGGTTGCGGTAGATCTTGGTGGAGGCCTGGGTGCCGATGTAGCAACGGGTCTCGGGATCCATCCTCACATCGAACCGGGTTTGATCGCCTGCCACGTAGCCGCCGCCGAAACTGGCGAGGAAGGCCCAGACGGCGGGGCCGCGCGCGCGGGGGGTGAGCAACTTCAACGGATTGGTGGCGAACGCGCGAGTGATGGCCGAGACGCCGGCGATCCGCT
>DATKEE010000415.1:0-2681 GCA_035544555.1 Candidatus Methylomirabilota bacterium | reverse complement strand
CGACCCCCAGGGAAACGTCGAACTCAGAAACCCCGCCGCTGCCGAACTCTCGCGCCGGCTCCAGCTTGACGGGGAGCTGCCGGCGCGGCTCCATGAATTGATCCGCGAGGTCATCGAGAAGGGCGCTGATTACCTCCCCAACGATTTCCAAAAGGTCATTTCCCTGCGTCCCGGCGGTGAAGACCTCCATTTCCTCCCGCGCATCCTTCTCATGCACGGAAGGGAGGGCCGCCTTTTCGGCGTCGCCGCCGTCCTTTACAACGTCACCCGGTTCCGGCTCCTCGACGATGCCAAGAGCAACCTCGTCGCAACCGTCAGCCACGAAATCAAGACCCCCCTGACCAGCATCCGCATGGTCCTGCATCTGTTGCTCGAGAAGGCTGTCGGCCCCCTCAATCCAAAACAACTCGACCTGGTCGCCGCCGCCCGCAAAGACTCCGAACGCCTCCTTCGCATCCTCAATGACCTGCTCGATCTCACCCGCCTCGAACAGGGCAACACCGGTCTGAACCGGGAAACCACGCCCGCGGATGTTCTGCTTCGTCACGCGGTTGAGCCGCTCGAGGAACTGATCAAGGCCCGCGGTCTCCAACTCCACTGCGAAACGGATCCCTCGCTCCCGGCAGTTTCCGTCGATGTCCAACGCATCGAACACGTCTTTTCCAACCTCATCACCAACGCCGGGAAACACTCCCCCAAACACGGGAAAATCATCGTGTCCGCCTCTCACGGGGAGGACGGAGGCGTGCGATTCAGCGTGCGGGACCAGGGCCCCGGCATCCCTCCCGAATTTCAAAACCGCGTGTTCGAGCGCTTCTTTCGCGTCCCCGGTCAGACCAAGTCCGGCGTCGGTCTCGGCCTGTCCATCTGCCGGGAACTCGTCATCGCCCACGGCGGACGCATCGGCTACAAGCCCCTCCCCAAGGGCGGATCCGAATTCTACTTCGTCCTCCCCGAAGCCAGCGAACACCCTCCCGGATAGCCGCGCGCTGCCCCTTCCCTCCAACGCCCACGCGGGGGAGAAACAGCCGCACCGGAGCGCGGCCAGCCTGCCCGCGCGAATCAGCCCCAGCCACCTCACAAAAACCGCTGTCCGCTATTCTGCCATCAGATCCTCGATGCAAGACCTGTTTCATAACAGCCAGACTTTTCAGGCAGGTAGTCGAACTTTGCCGCAATCTTTACCGCGAACTGATGGAATCCACTCCGGGCGGCTTCCATAGAACTTGAGCTTCCGGTGAGACAACATCGGCTTCGCCTCCCGACTTGGCGTGTGACGTTACAAGCGCAAGCATGGTTCGCGGTAAAGTTCGCGGTAAAGTCGGGCCGGCTAAATGTTCAAACTCCAGGCCGGGTGAGGGGGCACTTCACACCCTCAATTCACCGACACCGCTCTCTGGAAACTCCGTCCGTCACCCTCCCCTCACGCCAACGCCTCCCGCACCCGCTCCAACAAAAGCTTCGTCGCCCGGATCCCCTCATATTCCCCCAGCCGGCTCCCCTCGTACTCAATCCCCACATACCCCCGGTAGCCCGCATCCAACACAATCCGCATCATCCGGTAAAAATCCGTTTGCGTCTCGTTCCCCGCCGCATCGAAGTCATTCGACTTGGCGCTGACCGCCTTCGCGTACGGCATCATCTCCCGTACGCCCTTGTAACGGTCATACATCTCCCCCGCGCCAATTCGGAAATTCCCGAAGTCCGGCAACGTCCCGCAGTTCGGCAAAGCCACGAGCCGCATCACCCCCGCCAGCCACTCGCCGTTGGACGAAAGCCCGCCATGGTTCTCCACGATCACGTTCAACCCCGCAACCACGCCATACCCGGACAACCGCCGCAATCCGTCCGCCGCCCGCTTCTGCTGCTCCTCGAAGCTTCCCGTATCGCCCGTGGCCGCGTTGACCCGGATGGAGTGGCAGCCCAGAAACTTCGCCGCGTCCACCCACTTGTAGTGGTTCTCGACCGCGCGGGTCCGCCGTGCCGCATCCGGATCGCCCAGGTTTCCCTCGCCGTCGCACATGATCAACAGGCTGCGGACCCCCTCGCCGTCGCATCGCCCCTTCAAATCCCTCAAATAGGCCTCGTCCCGCGCCTTGTCCATGAAGAACTGGTTCACATACTCGATCGCGTCGATGCCGAATTCCCGCTTCGCAACGCGCGGAAAGTCCAGGTTCGTCAATTTGCGTTCGTTCCGAATGCTCCGATGCAGCGACCACTCGGCCAGTGAGATGCGGTAGAGCGGTCCGCGCCTGGAGGTCGTCGCGCAACCGCCACCCAGCGCCAGCACGCCGGCGGTCGCCAGGGTTGCCTGGCCAATAAACTGTCTGCGGGTGATGGGGGTATTCATGCGTGGTTCTGGTTTGAGATGCAATCCGAACTCAATGGGATGGCCGGGGTTCGGTGGCTGGCGCGGGGCCGGGTTCAGGTGCGGGCGCCGGCTCTGCCTCGGAGTCTTTGCGGCGTGGTGGCTCGCGAAAGAACACCATGAACAACAGCATCACAACTGCCGCAAATCCAGCGGGCAATGCCCACAGCGGTTTCCAATTGATCGATTGGAGCTCTGCCCTGCGGAGTTCGCGCTGAGCGTCCTGAGGAAGATTTGAACGGATCTCCTTAAGGCGCTCCCCAAGTTCCCCGACCAGCAGATCCTCTTCCTGGTTAGGCGACCAGCGCCGCAG
>DATKEE010000414.1:0-3231 GCA_035544555.1 Candidatus Methylomirabilota bacterium | reverse complement strand
ATGGCATCATGCGCCTTTTCCAGCATGGCCGCCTGCTCGCGCATCTGTTCCTCGGTCCGGCGCCGCTCGGTGACATCCCGGGAAACCACCACGACATGGGAAACCTCGTCCGAGGCGTCCCGGATCACGCTGCCCTGCGACTCGATGAACCTGACCGAGCCATCCTTCAGCAGAAAGCGGTATTCCACGCGGCGACCGACGCCTGTCGCCACGGTTTCATGGAAGACGCGTTGGACATTCGCGCGATCCTCGGGATGGATTTCGGCGAAGGAGTCCTTCCCTTCAAGCGATCTTGGATCGCCGAGAATGCGTTGATAGGAGGGACTGTTGAAAACCCGCCGGCCCTGCCGGTCCACCACAGCGATCAGGTCATCGACGTTTTCGGTGATCTGCCGGAACAGTTCCTCCCGCTGCCGCAAGGCGGCCTCGGCCTGCGCCAGTTGACGGCGTTCGTCCGACTCGCGCAGAGCCCGCCGGACGGCGGTCACGAGACGGTCCGGGCGCTGTTTCAGGACGTAATCCGTGGCCCCCTGTCTCAGGCTTTCAATGGCCAGATCCTCGCCGAGGGTTCCGGAAAAGAAGATGAACGGTGTCTCCGGCTGGATCGTCCGGGCCATCCTCAGCGCCGTCAATCCGTCGGTCGAGGGCAGCGTATAGTCCGACACGATCAACCGGATGTCGCGTGATCGCAACGCGGTCTCGAACTCCTCCTTCGACTGCACCGCTTGAATCTGGCAGTGAATTCCCTCCCGTGACAGAAGCTCCCGGACCAGCATCCGGTCCCCGCCATTGTCCTCCAGATGGAGGATCGCCAACCCCTCCTTGGGATCATTTTTCATACTTAATTCGTGTCTTCGTTTCCCCCACCCCGGCGGGCAGGAGGCATCGACCGGCATCCATGTCGAATCCCGCTCATCCTTCCGGAACGTCCGGAAGTGTAAAGTAAAAGGTGGCGCCGCCCCCCACCCGCCCCTCGGCCCACGTCCGGCCACCGTGGCGATGGATGATTCGACGGACATTCGCCAGACCGATGCCCGTGCCTTCAAATTCGTCGGCGCCATGCAACCTCTGAAAGACGCCAAACAGCTTGCCCACGTACTCCATGTCGAATCCCACGCCATTGTCCCGGACGAACACGACCGCCTCCCCATTCGACGCCTGCGTTCCGACGGCAATTTCCGCCGGATCCCGGTCGCGGGTGAACTTCACCGCGTTCGAAATCAAATTGACCAGCACCTGCCGCATCATGCCAGGGTCGGCGCGGACCACCGGGAATTCCCCAATGTTCCACCGAATGTTCCTGCCCTTGAGATCCGGTTGCAGGTTGTGGATGGCCTCCTCGATCAGCCCCTCCAGCTTGACGCCTGACCAGCGCAGTTCCTCCCGGCCCATCCGCGAAAAAACCAGCAGATCATCGATCAGATTGCCCATTCGTCGCGCGGCGTTCGAGATGGTGTTCAGGAACCGGACCCCCTTTTCATCCAGGCCGTCGCCCGCGTGGCTCCGCAGAAGATCGGTGAAACCGTCAATGTGGCGCAAGGGCGCGCGGAGGTCGTGGGAGACCGAATAGCTGAACGCCTCCAACTCCTGGTTCGCCGCCTCCAGTTGTTCGGCGTGCGTTCGCAGATCCTTGTTCAATCGGTTCACCTCCGCCTCATGGCCGCGTCGCTCCGTGACATCCTCCATGGCAAGCAGGATGAGGGTCGAATGATTGTCCGGTCGGAACAGCTTGCGCCCGTTGAGAGTCAGATGCCTCGCCGGGCCGCACGCCGGCTCCAGCGTCATCTCAAACCCGCGCAACTCCTTCTGGCGCGGCAAAATCTCAGACAACGCCGACAGAAGCCCGGGGACATTCCACTGGCCACCGTCAAGCCCGGCCAGCGGCACGCCGCGAATGGCCTCCCGCGTGGTGCCAAACATCTCATGGAATGCGCGGTTGGCGGAGTTCACCTTCAGATCGGAGGTCAGAATGAGCAGCGGCTCCCACAGGGTGTCCACAATGCTCTCCGCGTACTGCCGTCCGTCCAGGTTGATCTGTTCCAGACGCCGGCGCTCGGCGTCGCTCCGGTTCAGCGCGGCCGCGTGCCAGCCTATGAGGCCCGACAACAACAACGCCATGATCACCACGGTCAGCGCGACGCCGAATTCAGTGTCGAAATGGCCCCGCCGCTCGCCCAGCAAGCGCAGCCAGCCCAGGAGCAGCGGCCATAGAATCGCCGCGGGCAACAACCGGCGCGCCACCCGGGCTCCCACCCCATCACCAATCAGAATCCCCGGCAGACCCTGCCGCGGTTCCACGAGAAACAGGGCGGCCGCCAATACCATGAACGCCAGCGCGGTGTTCAACGCCATGGGGATGTAGGAACCCACCCCGTAAAGAAACGTCGCCCCATAGGCATACCCGGTGACGGCCAGCAGCGCGATGAAGCCCAACAACAGGCTCAGATACTGCGCGGACACAATGGCCGCCCGCCTGCCGGAACCCAGCATCAGCACCACCAACCCGGTCAGCGCAAAACCCAGCGCCGTGTTCGGCGCCATCCGGTTCGGCTTTTCCGCGGGACCCTCCGCCAACTGTCCGCTGAACAGCACGCGATCAATGCCCGCGTCCCAGCCAAACAGATAATCGCAACTCTTCACAACCCCGACACCCGCAATCGCAATTCCCGCCAGTCTTCCCACCCATGCCACCGTCCCCCGCTCTTCGGCGCCGGTTCGTGTCAGGCAATACAGCCCGACACCCGACAAAACGAAACACAAGGCCGTCAGCGGATTCATCGCGACAAGACCGGGAAACAGTCGTTTGACCGGCTCGTTCCCCAGTGCCCAGCCCGCCAACACAAGGACTCCGAGCGAGGACACGAGAACCGCCCCGGTTTTCGAGACCATTGGCAGACGGCTCAACCAGTCAAAATGGGCGGGAGATCTCATTTCGGTCATGGCTGCTTTTTTGACTCCATGGATCAGTCGCGTCTCGGGAAGCAGGAATGAGCGTCCTCCTGGGATGCATATTGAGCTGGAAAATGAGCTGGAAAAATCTGACGCGGACAGCGCGAGCCTGGCCCCAACGCCCTTCCGGCACTCCTGCTCGTGTCCGTGTGATGGCGGCCAATCTAACACCCTGAACGGGAAAGCGCAATGCGTCCTGAAGCCATGCGTCAGGCCAGCATCCGCGTCAGGATGCGCCCCTCGACATCGGTGAGGCGGAAGTCGCGCCCCTGGAAGCGGAAG
>DATKEE010000413.1:0-7221 GCA_035544555.1 Candidatus Methylomirabilota bacterium | reverse complement strand
ACCGACCCCACTATCGCGCCAAACCTCTTCATCTCGCCCATCCTGTTTGTGGATGGCCATGCGGCTGTTCACAACTTCACCCAATCACTCACTGACGATCCCATCTTTCCGTATGAACCCACCGACGATTGGGTCTGGTATCGACCGGCCGACGATGAGATCTCCGCCCGATGACCACCCGGCCCCGCCTCGAGCCGGGTCCTTCGAGCGGCAGGTTCCAGTTGACGAACTCCCGGGAAGGATGATCGACCTGGCCCGTGCTCTGGGCGCGGCCGGGAATGGAGGCGGAGAGATCGAAGCGCTGCTGAATCACGCCGTCCGCGCGGAATGCGTTCTCTGCGGTATGGGCTTGTCCGGCGTCGATCTCATCCGGACGGAGTGGATCACGGACCCGAGTTCCGATTCGGGCAGAAAGCTGGAACGACTGCGCCTTGGCTACTGCGCGCGCTACGGCTGCTCATCCCGGTATTACGTCCTCCGGTTCGCGCGGACTCCGGGAGTGGACTGGCCGGATTGCTGGGAACAGGCGGCGGCATTGCCGCCCGTCGAGGCCGCCTCCGATTCCGAATCTGTTCCGGGAGGTCAACAGGCTCCGCATCGCTTCATTCCTGTCCGGATGTGGCGGCTTGCTGCTCAACGTCCAATCACCGTGGTGGTCATCGCCGCCCTCGCGCTGAGTGTTTCGTTCCGGACCGGCTGCCGCATTCCGGGACTGACCCCCGCACCGCGCGTCTTCATCGTCGAATCGGCTCCCGAACAACCGGGCCCGATTGGCGAATTGCGCTGACGGTTGCCCTCACGGCGCGACCTCTTGGCTTGCGCGGGCGGAAAGCGGGGTCGTAATCTGACCCCATGCCGCACGCCGAATTCGTCCATCTCCATCTGCACACCGAGTATTCGCTGCTCGATGGCGCGTGCCGGCTGGATCGGTTGATGGAAAAGGCGCACGCCCTCAAGTTCCCCGCACTTTCCATCACCGATCACGGGGTTCTCTACGGGGCCATCGATTTCTACCAGGCCGCCCGTGACAAAGGCATCAAACCCATCATCGGTTGCGAGGTGTACGTCGCCCCGGGCAGCCGCTTCGACAAAAAGTCCAACAACGGCGGCGGACGGGACGTTTACCATCACCTCCTGTTGCTGGCGAAGGACGAGACGGGCTACCGCAACCTCGTCAAACTGGCCACTGCGGCGCATCTCGAGGGCTATTACTACAAACCGCGGATCGACAAGGAACTTCTCGCCCAATATCACGAAGGCCTGATCGTGCTGTCCGGCTGCCTCGCCAGCGAGATTCCCGAGGCCATCCACACCGATCAGCCCGACCGGGCGCGCGCCGCCATCGACTGGTTCAAACAAATCTTCGGCCCGGAGAATTTCTACCTCGAACTCCAGAACCACGGCATCCCCGAACAGGCGAAGGTCAACCGCCAGCTCATTCCATGGGCGAAGGAGTTCGGCCTCAAGCTGGTCGCCTCCAACGACGTCCATTACATCGAACGCCAGCATTCCCAGGCCCATGACTGCCTCATCTGCATCGGCACCCAGTCCCATCTGAGCGACACCAAACGGATGCGATATGTGCAGGAACAATTCTTCCTGCGCTCGGCCGACGAAATGGCCGCCCTGTTTGCCGAGGTGCCGGACGCGGTGAAACACACGCTCGAGGTGGCGGAGAAGTGCAACGTCGAGATCGAATTCGGCAGGCTGCACTACCCGATCTTCGAACCGCCCGAACACTTCACCCGCGAAGGCTACCTCCGGCATCTCCTGGCCGAAGGACTTCGCTTCCGCTACGGCATTCACGCCCGGGCGGAGGGCGGCGAGTTTGTCATCGAACGCGTGGAGGATCCGTCCCGGCTGCCCACCTACAACCCGCCCGCGCCGCCCGCCGTCAATGATGCCCCGGAAAAAGCGAACGTTTCCGCGGACGACCCCGCGGTCGCCAAAGCGGTGAAGGACATCATCGACCGCGTTCAGACCGAACTGGTCATCATCGAGAAGACCGGCTTTATCAGCTACTTCCTCATTGTCGGCGATTTTGTCCGCTATGGCCGCGACAAGGGCATCGCCTGTGTCGCGCGCGGTTCCGCCGCCGGTTCCATCGTCACCTACCTCCTGGAAATCTCGAACGTGGATCCCATCCGATACGGGCTGCTGTTCGAACGGTTCCTGAATCCCGAGCGTATCAACCCGCCCGACATCGACATCGACTTCGCGGACGACCGGCGCGCGGACGTCATCGAATATGTGCGTCAGAAATACGGCCGCGAATCCGTGGCCCAGATCATCACCTTCGGGACCATGGGCGCCAAATCCGTGGTCCGCGACGTCGGCCGCGTGATGAGCCTGAGTTATTCGGACTGCGACCGTCTGGCGAAGATGATTCCCAACGAGCTGAAGATGACGCTGGCGAAGGCGCTCCAGCAATCGCCCGAATTGAAGGAGGCCTACGACAACGAGGAGGTCACCCGCGAGTTGATCGACACCGCCTTCGTGCTCGAGGACCTCACCCGCAACGCCTCGGTTCACGCCGCGGGCGTCGTCATCGGCGATCAACCGCTGGACAATCTCCTGCCGTTGAAACAGGACGAGGACGGAACGATCGTCACCCAATACGCCATGGGACCGGTGGGGGATCTGGGGTTGCTGAAGATGGATTTTCTCGGGCTCAAGACCCTGACCGTCATTCGAAACACCTGCGAGATGGTCAAGGCGACGCGGGGGATTGAGATCGACATCGACCGGCTGCCGCTGGACGACGCGAAGACCTACGAATTGCTCAACAAGGGCAACACGGTCGGCATCTTCCAGTTGGAATCGGGCGGGATGCGCGATCTGTGCCGCAAGTTCCAGATCAGCTCGGTCGAACACATCACGGCACTCGTGGCCCTGTATCGTCCGGGGCCCATGGACCTCATCCCGGACTTCATCAAGCGCCGTCATGGCGAGGTGGGGATCCAGTATGCCCACCCGCTGCTGGAAGCGATTTCCCGGGAGACATACGGGGTGCTGATCTACCAGGAACAGGTGATGCAGGCCACGCAGGTGCTCGCGGGCTACACGCTCGGCGCCGCGGACCTGCTGCGCCGCGCGATGGGAAAGAAGAAGGTCGAGGAGATGCGGAAACAGCGCGAGAATTTTGTCAACGGTTGCGCGCGCCTGAACCGGATTCCCGCGTCCAAGGCGAACCAGATCTTCGACCTGCTCGAGAAGTTCGCCGGTTACGGTTTCAACAAGTCCCACGCCGCGGCCTACGCCATCGTCGCCTACCAGACAGCCTGGCTGAAGGCCAATCACCCCGTGGAATTCCTATCCGCGATGATGACGAACGACATGAGCGACACGGCCAAGCTCACGATCCTCATCAACGAGGCGCGCGCGTTCAGGATCGAGGTGCTGCCGCCCGACGTGAATGAGAGTCAGGTCGTCTTCGCCCCGGCCCGGGACGGACAAGTGATTCGATTCGGTCTCGCCGCCATCAAGGGTGTGGGCGGGATCGCCGTCCAAAGCATCCTCCACGCGCGCGAGGAGGGTGGAAGGTTCACCTCCCTCGCGGATCTCTGCGAACGCGTCGATCTGCGCACCGTCAACCGCAAGGTGCTCGAAGCCCTCATCAAGTCCGGGGCGTGCGACTGCCTGGGCGACACCCGCGCCGGGCTGTTCGCGCGCATCGACCGCGTGCTCGCGCGGGCTGCGAGCATTGTCGCCGACCGTCAACGCGGGCAGGGATCCCTGTTCGGGATGATGGAGGAACCGGCGCTGGCCGCCCCTGAGCCGGTGGAGCGGCTCCCCGAATGGCCGCAACACGAGCTGTTGGCCGCCGAGAAGGAACTGCTCGGTTTCTATGTCACCGGCCATCCACTCACGCCGTTCGCCCCCATTTTGGAGAAATATTCCCTGGCGAACACCGCCTCGCTCGCGGACCTGCCCAACCGTTCCCTCACGCGCATCGGCGGCCTTATCAGCGCGGTGCAACACGGGGTCTCGAAGAAGAGCAACAAACCTTACGCCATGGTCACCCTCGAGGACCTGGATGGATCGGTCCAGGTGCTCTGCATGAACGAAAACCACGACCGGTACCGGGAGCTGCTTGTTCCGAATCAGGCGATTCTGGTCGTTGGCGAGGTCAACAACGAGGATGACAAGCCCAAGATCTTTCCCCAGGAAATCCTGCTGCTGGAGGAGGCGCCGGGGAAGTACACCCGCCAGGTGCATTTCCGGCTGCACACCGCGCACCTGACCCCCGCGAAACTGGAGGCGGCTCAGGCACTGGCATCGGCGCACCCGGGACGATGTCCCCTGTTTCTCTGCCTGAAGCAGCCCGCTGGCGAGGTGATTTTCATCGAGGCGCACGAGAACTTTCGCGTCAAACCCTCGCGCGCCTTGCAGGAGGCCGCGGACGATCTTTTTGGTGAGGAGACTTACTACGCGAAAGTGGACACCTCCCTGCCTGAACGCGCCCCGCGACGATGGGAGCGCAAGCCGGAACTCGTTGGAACCGGGGAGTGACCTAATCCCGGGCTGACTCGCTTTCGAGGGGCATGGAGTTCGAATGCCGGTCTGGCTGAGCCAGAGTGGAGGCGGGATCTGGCGCAAACCTTTTCAGTCCGGCAGCAGCGGCTTTACAGGCACTTACGCCTCCCCTACCCCTGGGGGGCGAACGTCGGACTGGACCGGGTCCAGTCCCCGGAATTTTATTCAAGGTTTGTTTGACTTCACCCCATTGATCATAGAGGGTATGCGGCTATTCATGACCCCCAGCGGGCCGATCGCATCGAACCATGAGCCAGAAACTGAAGTCGAGAAAACCTCACCCGAAATCGCAGCCCAAAAAATCGTCCAAGTCCCGTCCGACGGGTGCCCAAAGCAAGCGCCCTGTCGCCGCGGCCACCGGCTCCGTCAAGGCATCCAAGCCCTCCAAACCCGTCAAGCCGTCGAAGCCGGCCTGGAAACTCAACGGCGCCGCCGTGACCCTTCCGTCGGATCCCGCGCCCGCGCTCGGCACCGTGAAGACGCAGTCCGGCATCGACCTGACTGACAAGGTCAAGGAATTGTTGCGGCTCGCCAAGGAGCAGGGGCATCTGACCTACGACGACATCAATGATGCCCTGCCCGAGAACGTGGTCACGCCCGAGGATTTGGACGAGATTTACAGCAAACTCGCCGGACTCGAGGTCGAGATTGTGGACCAACCGGACGCGGAGCGCGCCAAGCCCGCCGAGGCCGAGGAGGAAGAGGAGGAGGACAAGGGCCGGTTGGACATTCTCGACGACCCGGTACGGATGTACATGCGCGAAATGGGCAAGGTGCCGCTGCTGACCCGCGAACAGGAGGTCGCCATCTGCAAGCGCATCGAGGAGGCCGAGGAAGAGGCCCGGCGCATTGTTTACGGCTTCGGGTTCGCCGCGAAGGAACACATCGCCCTCGCCGAAAAGCTTCTCTCCGAACCGCCCAAGGAACGCTTTGACCGCGTCGTCGTGGATAAAAAGGTCGAAGGCCGCGAGGAACATCTCAAGGCCGTGCGCGCGCTGGCCCGCAAGGTCCGCGCCCTGGATCTCGACGTCGATCACGCCTATGCCCACTGGCATCACCCCGGCAGCAAGGCTGCCCGGGAAAAGGCCCGTTCCCGGTTTCAGAAGCTCGACACCCGGTTGCAGGCCGCGTTTCCGAAGTTCTTCTACAAACAGAAGGTCATCGAGGAGATGATGCTCGTCGCCGAAAACGTGCGTGACAAGATGCTTGCCAGCACCCGGAGCATCGACCACATGGAGAAGCAGCGCGATTCCGAGCAACGCCGGCAGGCCATCCAGTCGGAACGCCAGAAGCTTGCGGCCCTGGAGGCATTCGCCCGCATGCCGAGCGAGGCCTATCTCGAGGCCCACTCCCGCATGGTCAAGGCGGCGGAACGCGCCCAGCGCGCCAAGACCGAGATGGCGGAGGCCAACCTGCGCCTGGTCATTTCCATCGGCAAGAAGTACCTCAACCGCGGTCTCGCGTTCCTTGACATCATCCAGGAGGGCAACATGGGGTTGATGAAGGGCGTCGAGAAGTTCGAATACCGCCGCGGCTACAAGTTCTCCACCTACGCCACCTGGTGGATCCGCCAGGCCATCACCCGCGCCATCGCCGATCAAGCCCGGACCATCCGCATCCCGGTGCACATGATCGAAATCATCGGCAAACTCATGCGCGTCCAGAAACAGCTCTTCCAGGAGTTTGGACGCGAGTCCACACCGGAGGAAATCGCCGACGAAATGCAGATCTCCGTCGAGCGCGTCAATGCCATCCTCAAAATGGCCCAGCAACCCATCTCGCTCCAGGCCACCGTCGGGGACGGCGACGACGCGTCGTTCGGCGACTTCATCGAGGACAAGTCCGCCGACAACCCGTCGGACATGACCAGCCAGAGCCTGCTGAAGGAGAAGCTGCACGAGGTGCTCGCCACCCTCACCGAACGCGAACAGAAAATCCTGGAACTGCGCTTTGGCCTTGTGGACGGCTACGCCCGCACCCTCGAGGAAGTTGGCAAGCAGTACAAGGTCACTCGCGAACGCATCCGCCAGATCGAGGCCAAGGCGCTCCGAAAACTGCGTCATCCCACGCGCATCCGCCATCTCCAGGGTTTCCTCGAGATGGAGGAGGCCGCCTGAACCCCCGCGAGACAGTCCGGCGGGACCCCTGACTCACCTGGCTGTTCACCGCCGGACGGCCTGCCTGCCAGGCCCCGTCCATGGAGCGAATGGATGCGCTCCCGATCCAGGACAACCCTCCGGGACCCGGACACGATGCCCGAAGCCCGGCTCCGCACCGTTCTCCCGAACAGGGCAATACGGGCAGCACATGTTGAGCGCTCCCATGCGATTCCGGCACGCCATCCCACGCCTTTCGCTGGCGGCGGCGATCCATACGCTCGCCGTCCTGACCGTCTTCGGAGCCTCCCCCGACGGAATGTCCATCGACGAAAGGCCCCTCCGGGTTGCCCTGCGGTTGGATCCGGCCGCGACCGATGAGTTTCACAAGGGCGCCTGGTTCGCCGGGGTTGTCGCGGGCGCCGGCATCGGTTTCCGAACGTTCGGCGGCCTGGAACGACACGACTTTCTGCTTGCCGACCTGCGGGCGGGCCGGCTCATCAGTGGGCGGTTCTCGGAAGGTCGCTGGTACGAGGGGCACGTGGAACTGCTGGGGCATCTGACCGTCGGCACCCAATATCATCCGGAT
>DATKEE010000412.1:0-2649 GCA_035544555.1 Candidatus Methylomirabilota bacterium | reverse complement strand
AACTCGACGTCCTCTATTGCCTCGGCGGCAACTTCCTCCGCACCCTGCCCGAACCCGGCTACGTCGCCCGCGCCCTCTCCAATGTCCCCCTCCGCGTCCACCAGGACCTCATCCTCACCGACCAGATGCTTCTCGACCCCGGCGAAGACGTGATCCTTCTCCCGGCAAGAACGCGCTACGAACAGGAGCACGGCGGCACCGAAACCACCACCGAACGCCGCATCCTCTTCAGCCCTCAAATCCCGCGCACGCACAACGACCTCCCCGAAGCCCGCAGCGAATGGCGCATCCTCCTCGATCTCGCGGCCGCCGTTCATCCCGACCGCGCCCACCTCCTCCACTGCGATACAGGCGACGCCATCCGCCGCGAAATCGCAACCATCGTCCCCTTCTACGACGGCATCCAATCGCTCTCAAAGACCGGCGACCAGGTTCAATATGGCGGCGCCCACTTGTGTGTCGATGGCCGCTGTCCCACCCCGGACGGACGCGCCCGCTTCCGCGTGGTTCCCCTTCCGTCCGCCTCCACTTCCACCGCTCACCGAACCACGATGGAAACGGGTGCCAAGGCCAGTTCCTTCCTGCTCTCCACGCGGCGCGGCAAACAATTCAACACCCTGATCTACGACGAAATCGATCCCCTCACCGGCGCCGCGCGCGATGCCGTGTTCATGAACCCCGACGACGCCGCGCGCTGTCATCTGAAAAACCAGGACCCCATCGTTCTCTCCAATGAACTGGGGCGCCTGGAAGGCCGGGTATTTCTGGCTCCCATCGCGCGCGGCAACCTCCAGGTCCACTGGCCCGAAGGAAACGTTCTCATCCGACGCGGCCCCGTCGATCCCATGGGCGGCGTCCCCGACTACAACGCCGTCGTCCAGATCGAACCCTGACCCGGACCGCGGCTCTATGAACCGTGGCCTGGAGGCAGGACATTCAGCCGGCTCGACTTTACCGCGAACTTCACCGCAAACTATGCTTTCGTTTGTAACGTCACACGCCGAGTCGGGAAGTGAAGCCGCTGTTGTCTCACCGGATGCTCAAGGTCTATGGCAAAGATCTGTCAGGCCGCGTCGAGTTGATGCTGCGAGCTTTGTCTGGAAGCCGCCCGGAGTAGATTCCACCAGTTCGCGGTAAAGATTGCGGCAAAGTTCAACTGCCTGCCCAAAAAGTCCAAACTCCACACCGCGGCTCTGCGAGCCGCGGCAACACCCGAACACTCAATGGGGTCCTCCACACTAGGAGCGCGGCCGGCTCGCCCGCGCGACTCTCACCCCATCGGAGCGCGGCCGGCTCGCCCGCGCGACCAAAAACCCTCGATACTCTCCCACCCATCCAGGTCCGCTTCATTCGCCCTTCCACGCTTCCCATTCCATCCCCATCCCATCCGCCACGAGTCGTCCGCCGCCTTTTTCCCTCGCCCAGTCCTTCATACCCCGCGCAGCCCTGCACCGGCTGGGAGAGGGTCAGCCTGCCCGCCGAAGCTTGAGCGAAGGCGGGGGTGAGGGAAATGAATCGTTCCCCATACTCCATCCGCCTCGCATTCGTGTCCATTCGTGTCCATTCGTGGTTTCCGCTTCAGCCGACTCAACTTCATCATTGCAGCCAACCCCTTGCCTTCCCCAACCTCGACCCATGAACGCGGCCTCCCCTTCCGCCCGGCTCCGGCACAAGATCCCCATTTCCCTGTCGTTCGTTCTTCTCCTCGCCGGTTCCTCGCTCCCGACCTCCGCGCTCGAACCGATCCGCCTGAGCGACGACGGCGCCACATTCGTCCTTGGCGACACCGGAAAGTCCTTCCGTGTTTGGGGCGTCAATTATGACCACGACACTCACGGCGATCACGGCCGCCTCATCGAGGACTACTGGGACGACGAATGGGAGACCGTGCGACAGGACTTTCGGGAAATCCGTGACCTCGGCGCGAACGTCGTCCGAATCCACCTGCAATTGGGCCGATTCATGAACGCACCCGACACCCCCAACCCGGACGCGTTGTCGAAGTTGCGAGAACTTCTGGCCCTTGCGGAGCGGACCGGCCTCTACCTCGATCTCACCGGACTCGGCTGTTACCACAAAGCCGACGTGCCGGACTGGTACGACCGCATGGACGAAGCCGACCGATGGAATGTGCAGGCCGCCTTCTGGACCGCCGTGGCACGCGCCTGCCGGGACAGCAATGCCGTGTTCTGCTACGACCTCATGAACGAGCCGGTCATCGGCGGCGACGCATCGGAAGGCTGGCTGACAGGCGAACTCGGCGGCAAACACTTCGTGCAGCGGCTGACCCTCGACAAGGCTGGACGCGACTCGAAGGAAATCGCCGAAGCCTGGGTGAGGCGGATGACCACCGCCATTCGCAAGGAGGACCCGCATCATCTCATCACGGTTGGCGTCATCCCATGGGCCATGGTCTGGCCGAACGCCAAACCCCTGTTCTACTCGCCCGAAGTCGCCCGCCACCTCGATTTCGTAAGCGTGCATTTCTATCCCCGGAAAGGCGAAGTGGACAAGGCGCTCGAGGCGCTGGCGGTCTATGACATCGGCAAGCCCCTTGTGATCGAGGAAATGTTCCCGCTCCATTGCGGTCTCGATGAGATGGACGAATTCATCAGAAAATCCGCCGACCGCGTGGAAGGTTGGATCAGT
>DATKEE010000411.1:0-8975 GCA_035544555.1 Candidatus Methylomirabilota bacterium | reverse complement strand
TCGCTCCTGGAGGTTTCCTGGCAGATGCTGACGCAGGTCAGCGGAACCGGCGGGATGCTGACTATCACGGATGACCTGGGTCTGGCGGGAGCGCGATACTATCGCGTGTCGCGGGAGTAACGGAGGGAGTCCGCGCAAACTGAAATTCCACAATAGCCGGGACTGACCCCTTTGGGGGGTTCGAAGCTCACTTGAGCGATTGGAGGTATTCGAGGAGGGCGGCGGCGTCGGGGTCGGGGAGAGCTTCGATCAATCCTTCGGGCATCAGGGAGCGTCGCAGGTAAGCCGTGTCCCGCACGTCGGACATGGGGATGCGGCGGTCCTCGCTGTTGGGAATGCGGAGGAGGATCGACTCGCCGTCGCGGGTAACCAGGAAGCCTTCGAGGATTTCGTCGTTGTTCAGTTCGACACGGAACACGCGGTATCCGGCTTCCATGGCGACGTTTGGCGTCAGGAGGCTGCGCAGGAGGGCGTCGGTGTTCATGGCGCCGGCACCGCTGAGGTCCGGACCCAGGCTCGCGCCTTCGCCGCCGATGCGATGGCAGGTGAGGCACATGACGGCAAGCTCCCTGCCGCGGGTGAGGTCGCCGGTTTGCGCCGCGAGAGCACGGTATCTGGCGAACTTTTCCGCCTGCGCGCGGGCTTCATCGGCCGCGAGCAACGGGGGTGAATCAATCGTGGGCACAACGCGGGCGCCGCCGTGGAGGGATTTCCAGGAATCAGCGTTGCTGAAGAAATGCACGAGACCGGAAGGAAGCGGGGAGGCGAAGGCGCGGTCGAACGCGGCGCGGATGTTATTGGCGGAACGGCATTCGTTCCAGACGCGGAATTCGGCGAACAGGGCGGAGGTGCCGCCGGTTGAAGGAGTGGTGCGGCCGATGTCGAGGCTGGTGAAGGCGCCGGTGAAGGGTTGGGATTCGTCGGTGTCGAGCTCCCCGTCCAGGTAGATGCGAAAGGAGCCGGTATCGTCGCGGGTGATGGCGACATGGGTCCAGAGCCCGGGCGTCATGGCGCGGCGGGCGATGATGCGGTCGCCATGCGAGGGGCCGGCGAAGACGCGGAGCCGGCCATCGTGGAAGTTGAAGTCCGCACCGCCGGGCCTGCCCAGAATGCCGTCCTCATGGGTGAGGCCGGGGTCGAGCCGGATCCAGGTTTCGACCGTGAAGGGGCCGGTGAGGGTGAGATCGCAGTCCACGTAACTGTCCGGCTGGCCATCGAGTTTGAGCACGGGCCGCGTGAGCGTGCCGAGGTCGTCCAACAGGGATTGGAGTCCGGGGTGGTCGCCCAGGAGAAGCAACATTTTCTCAAGGGCGGCGGGATGGAGTCCGGATTTTGGCAGGGAGCCATCGTGGATGGCGGAGACAATGGACTCCGCTCCGGCCCTGGTGGCGGCGAGGCGGTCGAGCGCCGCGCGTTGACGAGGGTGATCCAGCCGGTTCCAGATCGCGAACAATTGCGGGGCGGCGTTGGCGGGCGAAGCCCCGGCGAGGGTTAGAACGGCTTCGTGACGCAGCATGGGATCGGATGAGGTGGCGGCGAGGCGGGCGAATAGATCGACGCGATTGGAAGACATTTCGCGGAGCGCTCGAAGCAGGGCAATTCGCTCGTCCGTGGAGAGGTCGTCAGATTCCAGGCTGGAGGCCAGCTCGGGTTCGAGGAATCCGAGTTGGAAGCCGGCGGCGAGACGGAGAGCCAGAGCGCGGGCGTTGTTGTCCCCTGCCAGCAGGGCGCGGGCGGCATCGGTCAGGAGGGGGACGAGCCGGGTGGTGTCAAATCGTGTGCGTCCGCGAAGGAGGGCTTCGGCGGCGGCGGAACGGGTGGAGGGATTCCGGAGGACAGACTGGAGGGCTTCTCCGACGCCGGGTTGGTCGAGGAATTCGGCGAGGCGCAAGAGTTCCTCTTCGTGGGGAGGACGGTTCAAGGACGGCAGCAGGCGAGCGACGTGGGCGGCGGAGTTTTCGGGTTCGATGGCCAGTGCGGCCAGGAGGCGGTTTTCCAGAGGAAGTTGGCGGGCCTCAGTGGATTCGAGAAAGGTGGCGACAGGGTCCGGATGAAGTTCGAGGGCGGCGCGGATGAGGTAGCGTTCGAAGGCGCGGTCGTAGGCTTCGCGGACTGGGATGGGCTGGCCGTTGTGTGTGCTGCGGGCAAGCGGTTCGCCCAGAGGTTCGAGCGCCATGCGGACCAGCAAGGCGAGCGCGGGGCGGCTTTGAGGACCCAGGGGAGCCGCCGTGCGGATGACTTCGGCGCGCACGTCGGGATCCGGGTCATTGGCCAGGGAGCTGACGAGGGCAAGGATTTCGTCTGGAGCAAGTTCGAGTGAGGAGATTGCGCGGAGAGCTTCGCGGCGCAGGTTGCGATGGGGATCGGCAAGGAGCGGGCGGATTGTTTCGATTGAAAGGTGGCCGAGACCTTCCAGGGACCAAAGCGCATGGATGCGAGTGCCGCGAATGCGGGCGGCGACGTCCTGATGGGAGGATTCATTCGGGGTGGAGGAAAGCCCGATTGCCCGGAGCGCGGAGGGATTGGCGAGGGTGATTTCAATGAGGCGATCCGCAAGGTTGGAGGCGTGGCGATCCACGATTTGCTGCCAGGCGGTGTGTTGCCGCCATTGGGAGTTCGAGGCCAGTTGCGCAAGGAGTTCTGAATCCGGCAATTGAGTGAAGTCCGGAGGAGCATTCCGGGATTGGGATGTGTGCCTGACGCGCCAGATGCGGCCATGAGATTTGTCGCGGTCCGGATGGTTCCGGGGCACCTCATTGTGGGAGATGATTGGATTGTACCAATCGACGATGTACAGGCAGCCGTCGGGACCGAAGTGGATGGCGACGGGGCGGAACCATTCGTCGGAGGATCGGATGAAGTCCGGGAGTTTCTGGAGCGAGCCATGGGGGCCATCGCGGAGGAGTTTGACGGCCTGAATTCGGCGGGTGATGGGATTGGCGACGTAGAAGACGTCCGCGTAGGGAGCGGGCCATCCGGGGTTCGGGGTGGCGTCTGAGAGGGCGAGGCCGGAGAGGCCGGTACCGCCCATGGGGTCATTGGAGAGCGCGGGGAAGGCGGGGGCATAGGGCTTGGGGAAAGGGGTACAGCCGGGATAACAGGCGCCGACGTGAAACGGCATGACAGGGTAGCCGTAGTCGTTGGCTTCCTGGATGAAGATTTCGCCTTCACTGTTGAGCACGAGCCCCCAGATGTTGCAGGGGCCCCAGCCGATGGTTTCGAAGCGCCGGCCATCCGGGGTGAAGCGACCCATGACGGTGCGGTTGAATTCGACCGTCTCGCCGGATCGGGTCCGGACGCTTGAGTTATTGAAGGCGCCTTGGGCGACGAGGATCCAGCCGCCGGGGGCGCGCGTGAATTGATGCGGCATCAGGTGGGAATCGCCGATGCCGAATCCGGTCAGGATCGGCTCACGGGAGTCGGCGTGCCCATCGCCATTGGTGTCGCGAAGGAGGAGAATGTCGCGTCCATGCTGGACGAGCGCGCCGTTCCGGACGGGGAGCAGGCCGAGGGGAATGGCGAGACCGTCGGCGAAGACTCTGGGTTGATGCGGGCCGGGGCTGTAGGGATCGTCGAATACGAGAACGCGATCCGAGCGGGGCTGTGTGTAGAGAGCGGCGGCTATTTCGGCGTTGTCATGGGCATCCACGGGGTACTCGGTGGCGGTCATGGTCCAGAGCCGGCCGGCGTGATCCCAGGTGACGGTGACGGGATTGGCCACGCCTTGATCCTCGCTTGCCACGAGTTCGATTTCGAAGCCAGGTGGCAGGCTGAACGTGCCGGTTTGTTCGGCGGGGGTCAGCGGGGAGGATCGGGGTGGCAGGTCTGGATCGGAAGGTCCCAGGAATGGCGACTCGGGTGGGAAGGGTGACGGCGCTGGCGCGGCCGCGAGGAATCCCGAGGAGACGACAGAACAGAAGAGAGCGAGAGGAGTTGCGCGACGCGCGCAAGCGGTGACTCGGGTGCGACGGCACATAGAGTTGTTCTTTGTCCGCCTCAACTGGCAGCGACCAGGATCATTTGAAGGGGCCGGCTCCGGGAGGGCTCGGCGCTTTCGATGTTTGAAGGGAACCTTGGGAAACCAACAAAGCGGTCAGGGGTTGAGGACGATCTTGCCGGCGAGCGTGCCGGCTTTGCCAATGGTGTTTTCCTCCTGGAGCCGGTGGGCGGCGGCGGCTTCCGAGAGAGGCAGGACACGATCGATTCGGGCGGTCAGTTTGCCATCCTCCATCCAGCGGTTGATATCCTCCGCGCAGGCGCGCTGGTCATCCGGCGGGACCATGAACATGACGAAACCGTGCAACGAGCAGCCTTTGACGTAGAAGGGGCCGACGGGGAAAGGCGGGCGGGCATCACGACCGGCCATGAGGATCATGCGGCCATTGGCGGTCAGGGAACCGATGGCGAGATCGAAGTCCGGTTCGCGGAGGGTTTCCCACCAGACATTGACGCCGGCCGGAGCGACCTTCTTGATTTCGGAGGCGACGTCCTGGGTTTTGTAATTGATGACGACCTCGGCGCCGAGTTCCCGGCAAAGAGCGGCTTTCGCGTCGGTTCCCGCGGTGGTGATGACGCGGGCTCCGAGAATGCGGGCCATTTGCACCACGGTGGAACCGACTCCGCCGCTGCCGCCGTTGACGAAGAGTGTTTCGCCGGCTTTGAGGTGCGCGTGGCTGACCAGGCCGAGGTGGGCCGTGATGCCGACGAGGGAAATCGCCGCGGCTTGGTCGTCGCTGACGCTGTCGGGAACGGGATGGAGCCAGCATTCATCCACGGTGACGAACTCGGCGAAGGTGCCCTGGCGTCCGAGCAATCCCTGGTTTGTGCCCCAGACACGGTCGCCTTTCACCAAGCGAGTGGCGGTGGGCCCGGGTTCCTCGACCACACCGGCTAGGTCACAGCCAATGATGAATGGGGAGGGGAGGTCCATGGGCACCTTGCCGCCGCGGACGTAGGTATCCACCGGATTGACGGACACGGCATTGACCTTGACGAGGACCTGGGAGCCCGAGGGTGCGGGCATGGGGAGGTCTCCATGGATGATGTTTTCCGGAGGTCCGGTTTCGTTAATAAAGGCGGCTTTCATAGGTGAACGGAACGACTTTGTCGTGGATTTGGAAACGCTCAAGCTTTGAATCGATTGCGTGGGGTGAAAATTTTGGGTGTGGGTGGCAAACGACCGGGCGGGATGGAAATCGGGGACGATGAACAGGGGCGTAGGGTGCCCGTCCGGGCGGGGGGAGTGACGGCTGGAGGGTCCGTGGATGGTGTTGGTGGGAGGATTGTGAGTGATGCCGCAACCTGCTTTGCCGGAGTGAGTTTTGATTCGAGTTTTGCAGATCGAGATCGACAGGCGCCGATGAATGGGCTTTGACTTGGGTTTGGTTTTCCGCCAAGTTGCCGCCGATTGCGAGAACCCGGGGAGGTGACCCGCGGCGGGTGGACCCCCGTGACACGAGAAGAAGGACAACATGGGCAAGACACTGATCATCGCGGAGAAACCCTCGGTGGCGGCTGACATTTCCAAGGCGCTGGGAGGCTTTCGGCGCGAAAAGGATTACTTCGAGAGTGACGATTACGTGGTGTCGTCGGCCGTGGGCCATTTGTTGGAGCTGTGTGTGCCGGAGGGGGTGGAGGTGAAGCGTGGCAAGTGGAGTTTCGCCAACCTGCCGGTCATACCGCCTGAATTTGATTTGAGGCCGATTGAGAAGAACGAGGCGCGGCTGAAGCTGTTGTTGAAGTTGATCAAGCGCAAGGACGTGGACGGGCTGATCAATGCCTGCGACGCGGGCCGGGAGGGGGAATTGATCTTCCGTTACATCGTGCAGCACGCGCGCGCCAAAAAGCCGATCCAACGTCTCTGGCTGCAATCCATGACTCCCGCGGCGATTCGCGATGGATTTGCCGCGTTGCGCGATGATCGCTCGATGCAACCGCTGGCCGACGCCGCGATCTGCCGGTCGGAATCGGACTGGCTGGTGGGGATCAACGGGACGCGGGCGATGACGGCGTTCAACTCGAAGTCCGGGGGGTTTCAATTGACGACGGTGGGGCGGGTGCAAACGCCGACGCTGGCGATTGTGGTGGAGCGGGAGGAAAAGATCAAAAGGTTTGTCGCGCGCGATTATTGGGAGGTGCATGCGACCTTCCGGGCCGCGGCGGGGACGTATGTGGGGCGGTGGTTTGACGAGAAGTTCACCCGGGACAAGAAGGATGGGGATCCCGAACTCAAGGCGGAGCGGCTTTGGGATCTGGCGTCGGCGGAGGCGATCCGGGACACATGCCTGGGGCAGCCGGGAATCGCGACCGAGGAGAGCAAGCCGACGACGCAGTTGTCGCCGTTGTTGTATGATCTGACGAGTCTGCAACGCGAGGCGAACGGGAGGTTCGGTTTTTCCGCCCGGAACACACTGGGACTGGCGCAGGCGCTGTATGAGAAGCACAAGGTGCTGACCTATCCGCGGACGGATTCGCGCGCGCTGCCGGAGGATTACCAGGAGACCGTGCGGGTGACGTTGCAGTCGCTGGGAAGCTCGGATTACGCGTCGTTCGCGGGAAAGATTCTGGAGGAGGGATGGGTGCGGCCCAACAAGCGGATTTTCAACAACGCGAAGGTGTCGGATCACTTCGCGATCATCCCCACGTCGCAGGCGCCGAGGAATCTGACCGAGCCCGAGGCGAAGTTGTATGACCTGGTGATGCGGCGGTTTCTGGCCGTGTTTTATCCGGCGGCGGAATTCCTGGTCACCACGCGGATCACGCGGGTGATCGAGGAGGCGTTCAAGACGGAAGGCAAGGTGATGGTGAACCCGGGATGGATGGTGGTGTATGGGCGGGAGGCGCGGAGCGAGGACACGCCGACGCTGGCGCCCGTGACTCCGAACGAGCGGGTCGCCACCGAGGAGATTGAAATCCAGTCCAACCAGACGCGTCCGCCCGCGCGATTCACGGAGGCCACGCTGCTTTCGGCGATGGAAGGGGCGGGCAAACTGATTGAGGACGACGAACTGCGCGAGGCGATGGGCGCCAAGGGGCTGGGGACACCGGCCACACGGGCGTCGATCATCGAGGGGTTGATACTGGAGAAGTATTTGTTGCGGAACGGCCGTGAGTTGCAGCCGACGGCGAAGGCCTTCTCGCTGATCACCCTGCTGCGGGGTCTGGCGATACCGGAACTGTGTTCGCCTGAACTGACGGGGGACTGGGAGTTCAAATTGAAGCAGATGGAGCGCGGCCAGCTCAAACGCTCCGAGTTCATGAGGCAGATCGAGGAGATGACCCGGCACATCGTCGAGCGGACGAAGCAGCATGAAAGCGACACGGTGCCCGGGGACTTTGGCGAATTGAGAACTCCCTGTCCGAAGTGCGGGGGGGAGATCAAGGAGAACTACAAGAAGTTCCAGTGCCAGAAGTGCGATTTCTCGTTGTGGAAGATTGTGGCGGGCCGGCAATTCGAGATTCCGGAGGCGGAGGAGTTGATCGAGAAAAAGACCGTTGGACCGTTGCAGGGTTTCCGCAGCAAAATGGGCAGGCCGTTTGCCGCCATGGTGCGCCTTTCGGACGAGGGGAAGCCTGAGTTCGATTTCGGCCGGAACGATCAGGATGCCGAGCCGGGGGAGGAGCCCGATTTCTCGGGGCAGGAACCGCTTGGGAAGTGTCCGCAGTGCGGGGGGCGGGTGTTCGAGCACGGGATGAGTTATTTGTGCGAGCACGGGGTGACCGGAACGCGGAGTTGCAAATTCCGCTCGGGAAAGATCATTTTGCAGCGGCCCATTGAACGGGCGCAGATGGCGCGATTGCTGGAGACCGGGAGGACGGAGCTGTTGCACAAATTCATTTCGAAAAAGGGCCGGCCGTTCTCCGCCTTCCTGGTGGTCGGGAAGGAGGGCAAGGTGGGGTTTGAGTTTGCGCCCCGGGAGGCAAAGAAGAAGAAAACCAAATCGGTAGTTTCCAGGGCCACTTCGCGTGACGCGGAAGAATCCGAGGACGATTCGGGTGTCGAATCGCAGTCCTGAGTTGTTGTGGATGCCCTGGCGAAATCCTTTCTGCAACATCTGGAGACCGAGCGGGGCGCATCGGTCTATACGCGGAGAAATTACCGTCACGCGCTGGAGGAGTTTTGCGCCTGGCACGAACAGGAGCGAAACCGGGCGGTGGACTGGAAAGGGGTGCGGCGCGACGACTTTCGCGCCTATCTGAGGTTTCTGGGACGCCGGCGGCTTGGGCGGGCGGCCATTCAACTGCGATTCTCGGCATTGCGCACGTTTTGCAGGCAGCTCATGAGGGAAGGGGTTTTGACCGAGTTGCCGATCCGGAATCTGGCGCTGCCACGGCTGGAGAAGCGCCTGCCGAAGTTCCTGACCGCGCGGCAGATGATCGGACTGCTCGGCGCGCCGTTGAAGGAACTTGAGGCGCACCGGGAGCGCGATTCCGAAGGGGCCGACCCGGTGCCCTATCTGCGCGATGTGGCGATTCTGGAGACGATCTATTCCTGCGGCCTGCGGATCAGCGAGCTGTGCGGACTACAGGCGGGCGACGTGGACTGGGGAGAGTTGCTGGTCCGCGTGCGGGGCAAGGGACGCAAGGAACGGTTGGCGCCAATCGGGGAACCGGCCTTGCGCGCGATCCGCACCTATTGGGATGTGCTGGCCGTTCCACCGCTGGGGAACAGCCCGGTGTTTCTGGCGCGGGAGAAGCCGGCGCGCCCGATGTATCCGCGCCTCGTTCAACTTCGATTGAAGCGGTATCTGGCGCTGTCGGGACTGGACCCGGCGTTGACCCCTCACAAGTTGCGGCACAGCTACGCCACACATCTGCTGGATGCGGGAGCGGATTTGCGAAGCGTTCAGGAACTGCTGGGTCACGCCCACCTGGTCACCACGCAGATCTATACCCATCTGACGACGGACCGGTTGAAGCGGGTTTATGACGCGGCACACCCGCGGGCGTGAGAGCAATCAATGGCAGATGGCAGA